>NZ_JBFODS010000037.1:0-47334 GCF_040908445.1 Aeromonas sp. R10-2
CACTCTCAATGAGGCAAAGCAGGCCGTGGCAACCATAGGTGCACAACCGCTGACCGCTCTGGGCAATGGCTATCATGGCCGTTGGCAACACGCGAATTATGCCGGGGTCGCGCAACGTTGGTTGCTGGTGCGCAGCGAACAAGCCAGCCACCGCGAGCAGCAGACATTGGCCAAAAACCTGCTCAAAGACAGTACCCGCGAGCTCAAAGCCTTCGCCAAATTGTGTGCCCGACGCTTTGCTTGTGAGGCGGATGCCCAAGCTGAGTTGAGCTGTTTTACCGCCAGCTTGATGCTGCTGCAACTGGATGCCGAAGTGGTAGGTGAACCCGTTTATACAGGACGTGGCAGACCCAAGCGTGGCGAAGAGCCAATTGGCCATCAGTTTCAAATCACTGGGTTGGCGGCAACTAGCCTGGCTTGCGTTGAAGAGGCCCGCAACCAGACCGGGGTGTTCATCCTGGCGACCAATGACCACAGCGATACGCTGACCATGGCCGAACTTTTGGCCACCTATAAAGCGCAGCAGAATGTCGAACGGGGCTTTCGTTTTCTCAAGAGCCCGGAGTTTTTAACCTCCTCACTGTACCTGAAAAAGCCGGAGCGGATTGAAGCGTTGCTCATGGTGATGACCTGTAGCCTGATGATTTACGCAGCGTTGGAGCACCGGATCCGGCAGGGATTAGTGGAGCAGAATCGCAGTGTGGCGGATATGAAAAAGAAACCGACCCAGCAGCCGACGGCCCGTTGGATCTTTTTGCGCTTTGGTGGCATCCATGAATATCGACTGGGAGAAGCTCCGCCACAAGTAACGGAGCTAACAGGAGACCAGCAGATCATTTTGGAGGTATTGGGTGAGCGCTATCGGCAAATTTATTCCTAAATCAGGTGCGGAATGTCGGTTCTTATAATTAGTACTTAATAGTTTTTTTGTTATCAACCGAAAACGGTCCATATTGATCCTTTTATGCATCGTCGTGAATTATTTTTCTATATCTGAACTTACATAATCAAGGATAAAAGCTTTTTATATAACAAATCAACACTAATAAAAATCTCTAATGTGAATAAAAAACGCCCCCCATCTTGCGATGGAGGGCGTTTTATCGTTCCGGCTATTGAGCCATCGTGGCCCAATAGTCAGCTATTACAGGGACTCTGCGGTCGCAACCACGTTTTCCACGGTAAAGCCGAATTCCTTGAACAGCAGCTCGGCCGGGGCGGACTCACCGAAGGTGGTCATACCGATGATCTTGCCGCCGAAACCGACGTACTTGTACCAGTAGTCGGCGATGCCGGCTTCGATGGCCACACGCTTGGTGACGGAGGACGGCAGGACGGACTCTTTGTACTCGGCAGACTGGGCGTCGAACACGTCGGTAGACGGCAGAGAGACCACGCGCACGGCACGGCCCTTGGCAGTCAGCTGCTCATAGGCGGCAACGGCCAGTTCCACTTCGGAACCGGTGGCGATCAGGATCAGCTCCGGAGTACCGGCGCAATCCTTCAGCACGTAGCCACCCTTGGCGGTGTCGGCCAGCTGCTGGGCAGTACGGTCCATCTGGGCCAGGTTCTGACGAGAGAAGATCAGAGAGGTCGGGCCGTCGGTACGCTCGATGGCGTGTTTCCAGGCGATGGCAGATTCAACCTGGTCACACGGACGCCAGGTGCTCATGTTCGGAGTCAGACGCAGGGAGGCGATCTGCTCAACCGGCTGGTGAGTCGGGCCATCTTCACCCAGACCGATGGAGTCGTGGGTGTAAACGAAGATGGCGCGCTGCTTCATCAGGGCGGCCATGCGCAGGGCGTTACGGGCGTACTCCATAAACATCAGGAAGGTAGCGCCGTAGGGGATGAAACCACCGTGCAGGGCGATACCGTTCATGATGGCGGACATGCCGAACTCGCGTACACCGTAGTGGATGTAGTTGCCGGAGGCATCGTCGTTGGTCAGAGACTTGGAGCCGGACCACATGGTCAGGTTGGAAGGCGCCAGGTCGGCAGAGCCGCCCATGAACTCCGGCAGCAGCTTGCCGAACGCTTCCAGAGAGTTCTGGGACGCTTTACGGGTCGCAATCTTGGCCGGGTTGGCTTGCAGGGTTTCGATGATCTTGGCGGATTCAGCAGCCCAGTTGGCCGGTAGTTCGCCAGCGGTGCGGCGCTTGAATTCGGCAGCTAGAGTCGGGTGAGCGGCTTCATAGGCGGCGAACTTGGCAGCCCAGTCGGCTTCCAGTGCAGCGCCCTTCTCCTGAGCGTTCCACTCGGCAGCGATATCGGCCGGGATAACGAACGGCGCGTGATCCCACTTCAGGAAGGCACGAGCAGCGGCGATCTCGTCGTTGCCCAGCGGTGAGCCGTGGCAGTCGTGAGAACCGGATTTGTTCGGAGAACCGTAACCGATGATGGTGCGGCAGCAGATCAGAGTCGGCTTGCCGGTCTCGGCCTTGGCGGCTTCGATGGCGGCATTGATGGCTTCCGGGCTGTGACCGTCAACAGCCGGGATAACGTGCCAGCCGTAAGCTTCGAAACGCTTGACGGTGTCGTCGGTGAACCAGCCTTCTACGTGACCGTCGATGGAGATACCGTTGTCATCCCAGAACGCGATCAGTTTGCCCAGTTGCAGGGTACCTGCCAGAGAGCACGCTTCGTGGGAGATACCTTCCATCAGGCAGCCGTCGCCCATAAAGGCGTAGGTGTAGTGGTCAACGATGTCGTGACCCGGCTGGTTGAACTGCTCAGCCATGGCTTTTTCGGCGATCGCCATACCAACGGCATTGGTGATGCCCTGACCCAGCGGGCCAGTGGTGGTTTCAACGCCCGGTGCATAGCCGTACTCCGGGTGACCCGGGGTGCGAGAGTGCAGTTGGCGGAAGTTTTTCAGATCGTCGATGGAGAGGTCATAACCGGAGAGGTGCAGCAGGGAGTACAGCAGCATGGAGCCGTGGCCGTTGGAGAGAATGAAACGGTCGCGGTCGGCCCACTTGGGGTTGTTCGGGTTATGTCTGAGGTGGCTACGCCACAGCACTTCGGCGATATCCGCCATTCCCATGGGGGCGCCCGGGTGACCGGAGTTGGCTTTTTGAACGGCATCCATACTCAATGCACGAATGGCATTGGCAAGCTCTTTACGAGAAGGCATCTGAATCTCCTGCGATTGCTTCATTTGATGGCCAAGATTAAGGCGCGTTATTGTCCCAGCAGGGCGCGCGGCGTGCAAATATTATCTGGATGAATAAAGTGGCTTTGGGAGGACAATCGCTTTTCTTGCCCTTTATTGACCAAAGCAACCAGAGAAAAACGTTTGATTTCCATCCCTTTCGGGATAGGAGAGCACCGCTTGTAACCCATTGGACACTGCGCGACAAAATAGTGCTGGCAATCACGGGGGGCGCTAATTAAAATAGACGTCCAGATGTAGATACCTCTACACCATCCCATTCATCCGGTTATTGCCGTGGCGATAACCCAGACAAGCTGAGACTCTTATCATGGCAAAGCTGTTTACTTCCGAGTCGGTCTCCGAAGGCCATCCCGACAAGATTGCGGACCAGATCTCCGATGCGGTACTGGACGCCATCCTCAAGCAAGATACCAAGGCCCGTGTCGCCTGCGAGACCCTGGTCAAGACCGGTATGGTCATGGTGGCCGGCGAAGTAACCACCTCTGCCTGGGTTGATATCGAAGAGATCGTGCGTGATACCGTACGTGAAATCGGCTACACCCACTCCGACATGGGCTTCGACGCCGACTCCTGCGCCGTGCTGAACGCCATCGGCAAGCAGTCCCCGGACATCAACCAGGGTGTTGACCGCAGCGATCCGCTGGAGCAGGGCGCTGGCGACCAGGGCCTGATGTTCGGCTACGCCACCAACGAAACCGACGTGCTGATGCCGGCCCCCATCACCTACTCTCACCTGCTGGTGAAGCGTCAGGCCGAAGTGCGCAAGAACGGCACCCTGCCGTGGCTGCGTCCGGATGCCAAGAGCCAGCTGACCTTTGCCTACGACGACGCAGGCAAGATCATCGGTGTTGATGCAGTTGTTCTGTCTACCCAGCACGCCGAATCCATCAGCCACAAAGATCTGGTTGAAGCGGTACGCGAAGAGATCATCAAGCCGGTGCTGCCGGCCGAGTGGGTCAACAAGGACACCAAATACTTCATCAACCCGACCGGCCGTTTCGTTATCGGCGGCCCGATGGGTGACTGCGGTCTGACCGGTCGCAAGATCATCGTCGACACCTACGGCGGCATGGCCCGTCACGGTGGTGGCGCCTTCTCCGGCAAGGATCCGTCCAAGGTTGACCGCTCCGCAGCCTACGCCGCCCGCTACGTTGCCAAAAACATCGTTGCCGCCGGTCTGGCCGATCGCTGTGAAATCCAGATCTCCTACGCCATCGGCGTGGCCGAGCCGACCTCCATCAGCGTCGAGACCTTCGGCACTGCCAAGGTCGCCGAAGAGCTGCTGGTCAAGCTGGTACGCGAGCACTTCGAACTGCGCCCGTATGGCCTGATCGAAATGCTGGATCTGAAGCGCCCAATCTATCAGGCCACCGCTGCCTACGGTCACTTCGGTCGCGACGAGTTCCCGTGGGAGCAGACCGACAAGGCCGAACTGCTGCGTTCTGCCGCTGGCCTGTAAGGCTCGCTGTTGTGATAAAAGGGGAGCCTGGCTCCCCTTTTGCTTATCCGCCATTTGACGAGATGTTGATGTCTGCCACTCCTGCCCAGCTTGTCGCCCTGCTGCAACAACGTGTAGAAGCCTGCTTTGTGCAGGCCGAGGCGCGCCTTGGCCGCACCTTCCCACGCCCGCGGATCTACTGCAATATGCGGGGCCGGGCGGCGGGATCGGCGCGGCTGCAAACCTGGGAGCTGCGCTTCAATCCCGCCCTCTATCAGGCCAACCAGCAGGCGTTTCTGGATGAGGTTGTGCCCCACGAGGTGGCCCATCTGCTGGTACACGCCCTGTGGGGAGAAGGACGTGGCAAAAGCCGGGTCTTGCCCCACGGCCGCCAGTGGCAATCGGTAATGCGGGAGGTGTTCGGCCTTGAGCCCAGAACCACCCACAGCTTCGATCTGGCGGTACTGGCCCAGCGCACCGTGCCCTATCGCTGTCACTGCCAGCAGCATCAGCTCTCTATTCGCCGCCACAACAAGGTGGTGCGTGGCGAGGCCCGCTATCACTGTCGTCGCTGCAAGCAGCCGCTGGAGCGGGAACGGCCGGAGCCAGAGCAGTAAGCCAGCTTGTGTCGCGCCCCTGTGGTAGGGTGCCCGCCATCGTTCGTCAATCACCCCGTTTGCAAGGAATCCCATGCGTTTCATCTCCTCCCTCGCCCTGACCCTGCTGGCCGGTTTACCGCTGCTCAGCGCCCCCCTGCACGCCCAGACCTTTCGCGAAGCCAAGCAGGATCTGGTGAAGCTCTATCGCAGCCAGCCTGCGGTCACCACCTTCTACTGCGGCTGCGACATCGACTATCAGGGCAAGAAAATGAGCCCGGATCTCGCCAGTTGCGGCTATGAGCCGCGCAAGCAGGCCAAACGCGCCGCCCGCATCGAGTGGGAGCACGTGGTGCCCGCCTGGGAGTTTGGCCACCAGCTGCAGTGCTGGCAGGATGGCGGTCGCAAGAATTGCGAAAAAGCGAGCCCCGAGTTCAACAAGATGGAGGGGGACATGCACAACCTCTTCCCCGCCATTGGCGAGGTGAACGGCGATCGGGCCAACTACCGCTTCTCCGACTGGAACGGCAAGCCGGATCAGTACGGCCAGTGCCAGATGCTGGTGGATTTCAAGGATCGTCGGGTGCAGCCGCCCAAGGGGCCGGTACGGGGCCAGATTGCCCGCGCCTACCTCTACATGAGCCAGCAGTATGGGCTGCGTCTGGCAGCGCAACAGCGTAAACTGTTTGAAGCCTGGGACAGGCAGTACCCGGCAGAAGGCTGGGAGTGCGAGCGTAACCGCCGCATCGGCAAGCTGCAGGGCAATACCAATCCCTTTATTGAAAAGCAGTGCCAATAACCCCATTTGACCTAGGAGGGGGATCGCCCCTCCTATCATGAAACTCTTTCCTTCTGCCGCGTGAGCCTTGCTCGCCGCAGGATATGAAGGGTTTCCAAGCAAGAGACTGACTAGCAGACATGCGCATTCCACGTATCTATGAACCGGCCACCCTGCAAGTTGGCCAGACCATCGCCCTGTCGGAAGACGGCGCCAACCATATCGGCCGGGTACTGCGCATGCAGCCGGGCCAGCAGCTCGAGCTGTTCAACGGCGATGGCAATCAATATCCCGCCACCATCGCCAGCGTCGGCAAGAAGTCGGTGGAAGTGACCATCGAGCGCTGCGATGCCCAATCGGTGGAGTCACCGTTGGCCATCCATCTGGGTCAGGTGATCAGCCGTGGCGACAAGATGGATTTCACCATCCAGAAATCGGTGGAGCTGGGCGTCACCTGCATTACCCCGCTCTTCTCCGAACGCTGCGGCGTCAAGCTGCCGGCAGATCGACTGGAGAAGAAGCGCGAGCAGTGGCAGAAGGTGGTGATCAGCGCCTGCGAACAGTGCGGCCGCAACGTGGTGCCCGAAGTGCGTATGCCGATGGAGCTGGACGCCTGGCTGGCGGAAGAGACCAAGGAGCTCAAGCTCAACCTGCACCCGCGCGCCGAGTACAGCATCAATACCCTGCCCGTTCCCGAGCACGGCGTGCGCCTGCTGATTGGCCCGGAAGGGGGATTGTCGAGCGACGAGATCGCCCGTACCGTGCAGGAAGATTTCAAAGAGATGCTGCTGGGGCCGCGGGTGCTGCGCACCGAAACTGCCGCCCTGACTGCGATAACTGCGCTGCAGTGCCGCTTTGGCGATCTCGCTTGATAAAATAGGCTGCATCGACGCAGCCTCAAGCGGACGATTACGCTGCGCTAATCGACCCTACAACCCTATCGAGCCATTAAAAAGGAACAGCGGATGACCATTAAACTCGGCATCGTGATGGACCCCATCTCGGCCATCAACATCAAGAAAGATTCCAGCTTTGCCATGCTCGAAGAGGCGCAAAAGCGCGGCTATGAGCTCTTCTATCTGGAGATGAAGGATCTCTACATGGAAGCAGGTCGTGCCTTTGGTACCATGCGCCCGCTCACCGTCAAATATGACTACGCCGACTGGTACACGCTGGGCGAGGTGGTGGATCAGCCCCTCTCCAACCTCGATGTGATCCTGATGCGCAAGGATCCGCCGTTCGACACCGAATTTATCTATGCCACCTACATGCTGGAGCGAGCCGAGGATGAGGGTTGCCTTATCGTCAACAAGCCGCAGAGTCTGCGTGACGCCAACGAGAAGCTCTACACCGCCTGGTTTGCCGAGCACACCCCGACCACGCTGGTGACCCGCCGCGCCGACAAGCTGCGCGCCTTCCACGCGAAGCACAAAGACGTCATCCTCAAGCCGCTGGACGGCATGGGCGGCGCCTCCATCTTCCGCATGAAGGAAGATGACGCCAACGTCGGCGTGATTATCGAAACCCTGACCGCCCACGGCAGCCAATATTGCATGGCGCAGACCTATCTGCCCGCCATCAAGGATGGCGACAAGCGGGTGCTGGTGGTGGACGGTGAACCGGTACCCTACTGCCTGGCACGCATTCCGGCGCAGGGGGAGACCCGTGGCAATCTGGCGGCCGGTGGCCGTGGCGAGGCGCGACCTTTGAGCGACGCCGACTGGGCCATCGCCCGCGCGGTGGGCCCGACGTTAAAAGAGAAAGGGCTAATCTTCGTCGGCCTCGACATCATCGGCGATCGCCTGACCGAGATTAACGTCACCAGCCCGACCTGCATTCGCGAAATTGAAGCGGCCTTCGACGTGCACATCACCGGCATGTTGATGGATGCCATCGAGCGTCGGCTGGGCAAATAATCGCCAGGCAGGCTAACCGGCCTGTTCAGGGGTAACCCGTCCCCGACAAGCCCCAAAACAGAGAGGGTGGCCCGGCGCCACCCTTTCTGTTTCAAGACAATCCGGAAAGGGGCAGGATCTCGCCCAGCCCAAAAAGCGGTTTTTCCCATGGGGATCAACTGCCATAATTGACCTCAAATACCTTTGCACTATTTGGCCTCTATGCAAACACTGCAAAATCACTTCCTGCTTGCCATGCCAAGCCTGACGGATCCCTACTTCGAGCGCTCGCTGGTCTATCTGTGCGAGCACAACGAAGAGGGCGCCATGGGACTGGTCGTCAACATTCCAGTCGAGATGTCGCTGGAAACCATGCTGACCCAGCTCCAGCTCAACCCGCCAAACAACCCGGAGCTCAAGCAGCCGGTGCTGCAAGGGGGGCCGGTTCACGCCGATCGCGGCTTCGTGCTGCACAGTTTCCGACCCGGCTTCAACTCCACCCTGCAGGTGGGGGATGAGATGATGGTGACCACCTCCAAGGATATTCTGGAAACTCTGGGTACGAGCGAAGCCCCTGCCCATTGGCTGGTGGCCCTTGGCTATGCCGGCTGGAGCGCCGGGCAGCTGGAGCAGGAGCTGGTGGATGGCGCCTGGCTGGTGATCCCCCCCAATCCGGCTCTGGTGTTCAAGACCCCCATTCACAAACGTTGGCAGCAAGCTGCCGCCAGCATAGGGGTGAACCCGGTTCACCTCTCCAGCGATATCGGCCACAGCTGATCGGCTGGCCCGCTCCGCTCTCTATTTCGAGGATTTATCAGTTATGTCATCACGCAGCATCATGGGCTTTGACTATGGCACCAAGAGCATTGGCGTCGCCATCGGTCAGGAGCTGACTGGCACAGCCCAGCCTCTGCGCGCCCTCAAGGCCAACGACGGCATCCCCAACTGGGACGAAATCGAGAAGCTGCTCAAGGAGTGGCAACCGGACCTGCTGGTGGTCGGTCTGCCGCTGAACATGGATGGCACCGATCAGGAGATCACGGTACGGGCCCGCAAATTCGGCAACCGGCTGCATGGCCGTTTCGGCAAACCGGTGGAGTTCAAGGATGAGCGACTCACCACCACAGATGCCCGCGCCCGGCTGTTTGAGCGAGGCGGCTATCGCGCGCTGGAAAAAGGCAGTGTGGACGGGGTATCGGCGCAGCTGATCGTCGAAGCCTGGATGGAAGAGCAGTACATCTAAATCATCAACAGCAAGGCAAGGGTCGCCGCCCTTGCCTTGTCTCGCACTATCCTCCCCTCATTACGCCTGTGATTGACCCGCGACCAGCCCCTCGGCCTCTGTCGGCGTCGCATTCATCATCCGGTTGAGCCAGGGCACCATCAGCCCCATCACTACCGCAATCAGCAGGGTCGCCATCCCGATCTTGCCAAATACGCCGGTGTAGATCGGCAAGGTTTGCAGCGGATCCGTCATCCCTTGCGGCACGGCGGTAAAGGTCGCCACATAGCCACCCAGCAGGGACGCCATCGCTTGAGTCAGGAACCACATTCCGAGAATGAAGCCCATCAGGCGTTGTGGCACCAGCGCGGCGACCATCGCCAGTCCCAGGGCACTGATCATCAGCTCGCCCAGACTCTGGAACAGGTAGATAAGCACCATAAACCAGGGGGAGGTCAGCCCCTGCTCATCGGCAAACCACCAGCCGGATGCCGCCGCCGTCAGAAAGCCCAGCGAACAGAAGAACATCCCGAGGGTGAACTTGAGCGGCATGGTGAGATCCCGCCCCTTGCTGCCCATCCGGGTATAGATCATCGCGAGTACCGGGCTACCCACCACCACCCAGAAGGGGTTGAGCGCCTGGAAGCTGATTGGGTTGACGCTCATGCCCAGCATTTCGTGGTGCATGTTGTTGATGGCAAAGAAGTTCAGAGACGTCGGCATCTGGGCATACAGCACGTAGAAGAGCACTGCCTCCAGCATCAGCACGAAGGCCACATACATCTTGTTGCGGCCCACGCTGTCGAGCCTAAATGCCTCGCGGAAGAAGAAGATCACCACGGCGATGGTCACCGTCATCAACACCATGTTGGCGATCACCACGTGGTGCATCAGCCAGGCGCAGAAGAAGACCATGGCTACCGAGCCCAATATAACCAGCAGCAGCTTGCTGTAATTAAGTGGCAGGTGATCCGGCTCGGAGCCAATATCCTTGACCATATTGCGGCAGGCAAAGAAGGTGAGCAGCGCAATAATCAGCCCCACCCCGCACAGGTTATAGGTCACGGTATAGCCGTAGTGATCAGCAATCACCGGCGCGAGCGAGAGGGAAATAAGGGAGCCGATATTAATCGACATATAAAACAGGGTAAACGCCCCATCCAGCCGCGGATCTTTTGGCTGGTAGCATTTTGACAGCAGGCTGGCCGGATTGGCCTTGAACAGGCAGTTACCGACTGCAATGGTGCCCAGCGCATAGAAAATCAGGTCGGGATTGTAGATCGACAGACCGGTCATAAAGTAGCCTATCACCAGCACTACGGCCCCCAGCACCATGGTGCGCTTGGTGCCGAGAACATGGTCACCGACATAGCCACCGACCGAAATCAGGCCATATACCAGCGCCGAGAAGGCACCGAAGGTAATAAAGGATTGCTCTTGGGAAAATCCCAGTTGTTGCACAAAGAAGACCGCCAATATCCCCTGCACGCCGTAATAACCGAAGCGCTCCCAGAGTTCGACGAAAAATATCATAAAGAAGGGTTTGGGTTGTTGTAACAACCCGGTCGGTGCTGTTGCTGGACGCATAGTAACCTGCCTTTGCTGAGATTTATTTTTATTAATCTGATGGTGGCTGCCGCACTATTTTTTGCCCGCCATTGCTATAACGGAGAGCACAGTCAGCCTGCCAATCTGGCTATTTTCGGGTGCAAGCGCCCCGTTCGATGAAAGGTGTTTTTCATCTAGCCGGTTTCAATTACGGGTTATCGGGGGATGGTGAGTGGCGTCTCCCAGTACAGTTACCGGCTCCGGGTTCTACCTTTGCTGCATCCCTTTACTCAAGCCGGTTTATCAACCTTGATACTTATTCCCCTCTGCTCCGTCACTCATGGCTGGTGGCCAGATAGCCGGGGCATGACACGGCCACAGACGACCTGTGGGGCTGGCTCACTCCGCGCTCTACTGGCTATCACACTGCAGAGGCGCTATCTAACCCCGCCATTCCAAGGGGTGTCATGCTATATCACTGCAAATACAGGAACTTAATGGTCGATCACACTTTAAAATCGACCATTAGTGAAGTTTTCTAATGAAACCACATGAATTTTTTTCGTGAAAAGAGCTTCACTCGAGACGTGCAACTAAGGGCAATCTGTGCATAAAGAGAGTTGAATGGCACACAGCTTGAACCCGAACTCGGCACTTCAGTCGTGCAAAGCCCACTCATCAGGGCGATGCGACAACAAAAAGCCGGAGCAGATGGCTCCGGCTGATAAATGGGCACCGTCTCTGCAACATTAACCTGGCGACTCATCGTTGTAGAGTCGCCGAATTTCGTTGCGCAGCCACATCACCTTGGCATCCTGATTGTGCCGCTTGTGCCATAGCAGGATAAAGGCGATCTCCAGCTGGGCATAGAGCTTCTCCGGTAGCGGCAGCGGCATGGCGATCAGATTGCCGTGATGCCGACTGGCATAACCACCGCAGTAGGAGGGTGCCACCGCAATCAGCTCATGGCTCGACTGGGAGGCGATATGCAGCGCCTGCTCAAAGCTGGAAACCATGATGGGTACCTCCCGCTTCAGTCCCTCATCCTCCAGCAGACTGTCGAGAGCCCAGGTATCGTTCGCTTCCCACACCATGCTGATCTGGGGGCAGGCCAGAAAATTCTCCAGCGACCACTTCTGCTCAAGCAGGGGATGATCCTTGCGCAGGAAAACCACTGGGCGATCGCTGAACAGCACCTCGTGATCGATGTAGTAGGGCAACCGATTGACCTTGGCCCGAGAACGGCCATGGGTTTCGCGGGCGCAGAAGCCGAGATCCGCATCGCCATTGACGATGTCGTTGAGGGAGTGGTGATCCCACCCCAGCATCCTGACCACCGATTTCGGGTACTTCTCATAGATGGTCATGGGCAGATCGCTCAGGAAGCTGATGTAGAAGGGGGACTCCATCACCAGCGTGAAGCGGGCACCGTCGGGGATCGCCTCGCGATTAAGCGAGGTGATGCTGTCAGTGAGCTGGAACCAGACCTTCAGCTCCTCCTCCAGGGTCAGGGAGAGGTTGGTGGGCTGCAACCCCTGCCGTACCCGTACAAACAGGGGATCGTCAAACCACTCCCGCAATTTGGCCAAAGACTTGCTCACCGCCGACGGAGTGACACAGAGCTTTTTCGCCGCCCCTGCCACACTGCGCTCCTGCATCAGGTACTTGAATACCACCAGCAGGTTCAAATCGAGTTCACCCAGATTGCGCATATCCCCTCTCATCTTCCATCAGCCCTGCGACCGCGCTTCACGAAGCGCGAGCCATGGTAACAGCCCTTTGACAGCCAGGTAACTGAGCAGTGCCAGCAGCAGAGCGCAGATCAGCATCTCGGACGGAGTAAAGCCGAGCTGGCCAAGCAACCAGATATAGAGGCCGGAGAGGCTGATCTGCATGATGCAGAGCACCGCGCTGGCGAACGCCACATTGTGTTGACAACCATCGAGCGCCTCCCCCATCGCCACCCCGAAGCCACAGGAGAAGCCGACACAGACCAGTGCAAATCCCGGCAGCAGCAGATGGATATCGCCCCCCGTCTGCCAGCTGCCGAACAGTGAGCACGCCGCCAGCAGATAGCAGAGATGAGACACCGCCAGCACTTTCTGTTTGCCCAACCAGCGCAACAGCAGGGGCGTCAGGAAGGAGGTGGACATACTCACGCCGGCCATCACCATCATCACGATGGAGTACTGCTCGGTAGTGAAGCCAAACTCCTTCATCAGGATCAGCGGCGAGACGCTGACATAGACCAGAATAGAGGTCACGCTGGCACTGGTCAGCAGGGATAGCAACATAAAGCGCGGGGAGCGCAGCAGGGCAAAGGGCAGCGCAGCACCACTCCCCGGTTGCCGAGCCGGACGGGTCTCCTTGAGCAGCAACAAGTTCACCAGACCGCTGATGGCCGCCACCAGCG
This sequence comes from Aeromonas sp. R10-2, assembly GCF_040908445.1. NCBI lineage: Bacteria > Pseudomonadati > Pseudomonadota > Gammaproteobacteria > Aeromonadales > Aeromonadaceae > Aeromonas > Aeromonas sp. R10-2. The sequence goes on from NZ_JBFODS010000037.1 coordinate 13,069, forward strand.
CCATCGCCACGAAGATCCCGCGCCAGTCAAAATGGGACAGGATGAGGTAACCGAGCACCGGCGCCAGCACCGGGATCACGCAGATCACCCCGTTAATCATCGAGAGCGCCATCGCCAACCGCTCCTGACTCAGCACATCCCGCAGCACGGTAAAGGTCATGATATAGAGCGCCCCCGCCCCGACTCCCTGCCAGAAACGGCCGAAATAGAACTGGCCAATCCCCTCCGCATTGCCTGCCACCAGCGAGGCAAGGACAAAAATCAGCGCGCCCCCGAGCACCACCCAGCGCCGCCCGTAGCGATCGGCAATCATCCCCCCCAGCAGCACGGTGGCCGCCATACCGAACAGATAGATAGAGAAGGCGGTGTGGATCTGCGCCTCGCTCGCCTGCAGGGTATCGGCAATCTGGGGCACGGCGACCAGATAGAGATCGATCCCGACCGGATAGAGAATGATCATCAGAAAAGTGCACAACAGGAAAACAAGCATGGATGCTCCATAGCAGATTGGCGTGCCGATGCCTGCCAGATCACAGCGACAGGCGAACAGTGGCGGGGCCAAGGTGGTGACAAAGGTAGCAACACAGCGCGTCGCAATGGGGCAACTATATGGGTGCCCACCGCCCTCACCTAGTGAAGAGATGGCGATCGGTACATTCCAATCAGGAAATATTGTATTGAGCTGCGTGCCTGGGCGGCCATATTGAATCGAGCAGATTCTGCAATAAACCGGGTCACCTCCCGCTCATTGCCATCCCTGTGCTGCACTTTTACCGTCCGTCTGTTATCCGCCTTCGCCCTTGCGGGCGTATAAGCTGTAGGTGCGACGCAATACAGGGAATGTGTATGAAGGGAATGAAGAGAGAAGAGCAGATTGCTGGGCTGCTGGCGGCACTGGAGCAAGTCATTCTGGGCAAGCCGCTGCAACTGAAAATCGCGCTGGTGACCCTGCTGGCGCGCGGTCATCTGCTGATCGAGGATCTGCCCGGTATGGGCAAGACCACCCTGGCCCACGCGCTGGCACAGGTACTGGGGCTGGCATGCAGGCGGATGCAGTTCACCGCCGATCTGCTCCCCGCCGACCTGCTGGGGTTGCAGATCTTTGACCCCCAGCAGCAAACATTTCGCTTTCACCCCGGCCCCATCTTCACCCAGGTACTGCTGGCGGACGAGATCAACCGCGCCAGCCCCAAAGTACAAAGCGCCCTGCTGGAGGCGATGGCAGAGGGCAAGGTGAGCATTGAGGGGAATACGCATCCCCTCCCCGATCCGTTTTTCGTCATCGCCACCCAGAACCCGGCGGATCAGGCGGGCACCTATCCACTGCCGGAGTCCCAACTCGACCGCTTCGCCGTGCGACTCTCGCTGGGTTTTCCGCCACGAGAGGCGGAGCGCCAGCTACTGCGGGGCCACCAGCCGAGCAGCCCATTACCCGCCATGCTGGATGCTGCCGGACTCGCCACCTTGCAAAGCGAAGGGGATGCCATCCATGTTTCCGATGCCGCCCTCGATTACCTGCTGGCGCTGGTGCACCAGAGCCGCTTTGATGGGGATCTGCCACAGCCCCTCTCCCCCCGAGCAGCCCAGACCTTGCTGGCGGTGAGCCGGGCATGGGCACTGGTAGCCGGGCGGCGCTTTGTCACGGTGGAGGATGTGCAGGCAGTCTTCCCCTATGTGGCCGAGCATCGGCTGCGGGGCAGCTTTGGCGTACAGCACGGCGAAGCCTGTCCCCTGAGCCAGCGATTGCTGGCCAGGGTCGATCCGGACAATCCCTGATGAGCAAATTGCTAAACCGTTGGCAGCAGTGGCGAGCCCGATGGCAGCGACGCTGGCTCGACCGCCGCATTCCCCCGGCCCGCCAGATCACGCTGGGTACCCGCAGCCTCTTTATCCTCCCCACCCGCATGGGGCTGCTCTATCTGCTGGTACTGCTTGCCATCTATCTGCTCGGCACCAACTACCAGAACAATCTGGTACTGCTGGTGGCCTACTGCCTCGGCAGCCTGTTTATGGCAGCCATGTGGCTCACCCACCGCAACCTGCTGGGGCTGGAGCTGCTGGGTGGCCCGTTGGTGCTCGGGGAAGCGGGTAGCCAGCTTCCTATCCGTATCTTGGTGCAGAGCCCGCGCCTGGTACAGGCACTTCACTTTAGCCTCAACGAAGGCACCCTCTGGCGGGCACAGGTCGACGCTGTGCCCCGCACCTTGATCCTGCCAGTATCGGGCTCGCGCCGTGGACTACTGCCCCTTGGTCGATTGCGGGTCGAGAGCCGCTACCCTCTCGGCCTGTTTCGCTGCTGGTCCCTGCTGGACTTGCAGTTGGAGGGCTGGCTTTCTCCCAAACCAGCATTCGGCGCGTTAAGAGGGGAGCATGCGACCCAAAGCGAGGGGCATCAGGGCCAGCCCGCTCCGGCCACTCTCGGTGACTTTGATACCCTGCGGACACATCAGGCCGGTGAACCACTGAGCCGGGTCGCCTGGAAACAACTTGCCCAAGGGCGCGGCCTGCTGACCAAACAGTTCCATGAACCTCAGCAGGATGACACTCGCCTCACATTGCCGCGGGTCGCGGGCGGGGATCTGGAGCAGCGGCTGGCGGTGCTGGCCTGGTGGTGCGCCGATTACGGCAAGCGGGGCATCCCCTTTACCCTCACGCTGGCAAACCAGACGCTGGGGCCCGATAGCGGTGCCGCCTTTGTGCAGCGCTGCCTGCTGGCACTGGCCCAATTCGATGCAACACCACCGAAGAGCACGCCAGATGCTGCTCGATAACCGCCGCCTGCTACCACTCATCGCCCTGCAACAGCTGCTGCTGGTCGCGGCGCTCTGGCCCCAGTTGCAGCTCTGGGTAGTGGCAGTAGGCACCACCACCCTCGGCGTCCGGGCCATGATGCTGTGGCGCGGCTGGCCGCCCCTGCCTGCCCGCTGGTTGGCGCTGCTGGCCATCACCACTGTGCTGTTGCTGGGACTACAGTGGCGTGGCTTGGGCACCCTGCCTGCCCTTATCAATCTGCTCTGGCTCGGCTATAGCCTCAAGATGATCGAGGTACGGCGCGAGCGGGATATCGAGCTGGTGCTTCTGCTCGCCTTCTTTCTTATCGCGCTGGCGCTGGTGCAGCGACAGAGCATCGGCTGGACGGCCGGAATGACAGTAGCGCTCTGGCTGGCAGTGACCACGCTGGTGGCCGCCATCGCTCCCGAGCAGAAACGGCCTTGGCGCAGCGCGGGCGGCGCCCTGCTGCTGGCGCTTCCCCTGCTCATCACTCTGTTTCTGCTGCTGCCAAGGCTGCCGCCCCTCTGGCAGATGCCCACCACCAGCCGCGCCCTGTCGGGGCTCTCGGAAGAGCTGGCCCCCGGCGATATCAGCGAACTGGTCAACTCCTCGGAACTGGCGTTTCGGGTCACCTTTGCCGATGGCCCGCCCCCTGTCCGCGAGCGCTATTTTCCGGTGATGCGCCAAGAAGTTTTCGATGGTCAGCGCTGGTTGCTGAGCCCCGAGGTCAAAGCATGGCAGCAGACAGTGCCGGTGCAGACCGGGCTCACCCTTCTGGCATCCTCTTCACAAGCCAGTACTCAACTGGCAGATAACCCGTTGCCAGCCGGGAGCTACGAGGTGATCGCCGAGCCCCAGCGCCACCGCTGGGCCTTTGCTCTGAGTGAACCGCGCCTGCTGGCGGGTCCGGTGCTGCTAACCCCTCTAGACACCCTCTATCGACAGGGGAGCGGCGAGGTGGCGATCCGCTATCGCATTGGCCGCGGCGAAGCGCAGCCAGAGAACGACAGCCAAGCCGCCCAGCGCAACCTGCAACTGCCTGGCGGGGGCAACCCGAGAGCGCGAGCCTATGGTCAAGAGCTTGCGGCACGCTATCCGGATCGCAGCACGCTGGTCGCCGCCCTGCTCGAACAGTTTCGCAGCCAATCCTATTACTACACTCTGACCCCGCCACGACTTGGCAGTGACGGGGTAGATACATTTCTGTTCGATACCAAGCAGGGCTTTTGTGGCCACTACGCCATGGCGACCGCTTTCGTACTGCGCGCTGCCGGTATTCCGGCACGGCTGGTCACCGGTTATCTCGGCGGCGAGTTGAATCCCAGAGGCAACTATCTGGCGGTACACCAGTTCGATGCTCACGCCTGGGTGGAGTATCTCGATGAAGGAGGAACATGGCGGCGAATCGACCCCACAGCGGCAGTGGCGCCGGAGCGCATTGAAGGCGGCGTGAGGGAGGCGCTGAGCGACGAGTTTACCGCCGCCGACCCCCTCGCTTTGCAGCGTTATCGCAACTGGGCTCTGCTCAATCAGCTGCGCTGGTGGGGCAACAATATCGACTACCAGTGGAGTCGCTGGGTGATTGGTTACGATGCGGGCCAGCTCTGGCAACAAATCAGTCTGCGCTGGCCTGCACTGGCGGGGCACACACCCTGGTTGATCCTCGCCAGCCTGATGCTGGTCGCTCTGCTGGTGAGCCTGCCCCTGCTGTTGCCCGCCCGCCTGCCGCCAGAGCGGCGTATCTGGCAACCCCTGCTCAAACGGGGCAAACGCAGTGGCTACCCACCCCAGCCCGCCGAGAGCATGGGGACATGGTGCGAGCGGCTGGCTCGGCTGCGTCCCGACCTTGCCCATCCCCTGCTAAAGAGTGCGTGGCTCTATCGTCGCTGGCGTTATGCCCCCCTCAACGACCGGCAACAAGGGCGCTGCTGGCGCCAGTTGCAACGGCGTGTCAGACAGCTCGCCCAGCGCTGGGATCAACAGCCAACGAGTGCGCGATAAAAGAAGGGGGAGCCACCGGCTCCCCCTTCAGGTTTTAATCAAGAGGTCTGACTCACCGCTTGTTATTTTTTGGTCGGATTGTCCCAGATCCCCTCTTCCAGCTGGGAGCGGATCTCGGGGTATTTGTTGGCATCGAAGGTAGGCACCTTGCCCAGCCGGAGCTGGTCGTTGTAATCCTTGGCCAGCTTGATGGCAACGCTGGAGAGCAGCAGGATCGCCACCAGGTTGACGATGGCCATCAGACCCATGGAGACATCCGCCATGGCCCACACGATCGGCAACTCACCCACGGCGCCGAACATCACCATCCCCAGCACGAACACCCGGAACAGCATCAGGCCACCCTTGTGGTTGTGCTCGAGGAACACCAGATTGGTCTCGGCATAGGAGTAGTTCGCCACGATAGAGGTGAAGGCGAAGAAGAAGATGGCCGCCGCGATAAAGATGTTGCCACCGCTGCCAATCTGGGAGGAGAGCGCCCGCTGGGTCAGCTCGACACCGGTCACGCCGGAACCCGGCTCGAACTGACCGGACATCAGGATGATGGCGGCGGTACAGCTGCAGATGACGATGGTGTCCATAAAGACCCCCAGCATCTGCACATAACCCTGGGAGGCCGGGTGCGGCGGATAGGGAGTGGCAGTCGCCGCAGCGTTGGGCGCAGAGCCCATGCCCGCTTCGTTGGAGAAGAGACCACGCTTGATACCGTTGATCATCGCCTGGGAGATGGCATAACCGAGCGCACCCGAGCCAGCCTGCTCAATCCCGAAGGCGGACTTGATGATCAGCATGAAGACATGAGGCAACTCGGTGATGTTCATCGCCACGATCACCAGCGCCAGCAGGATGTAGGCCAGCGCCATAAAGGGCACCACCAGCTCGGCAAAACGGGCAATGCCACGAATGCCACCGAAGATAATCAGGCCGGAGAGCGCCACCAGCGCCAGACCGCTGACCCAGTCAGGAATGCCAAACGCCACCTTCATCGCCAGACTGATGGAGTTGGCCTGCACCGCGTTGAACACCAGGCCAAATGCCAGGATCAGGCAGAGCGAGAAGACCACCCCCATCCAGCGCATGCCAAGGCCTTTCTCCATGTAGTAGGCCGGGCCACCACGGTAGTTGCCATCCTCATCCTTGACCTTGTAGAGCTGGGCAAGGGTGCTTTCGACGAAGGCTGTCGCCATGCCGATAAAAGCGATCAACCACATCCAAAAGATGGCGCCGGGGCCACCCAGATAGATGGCGACAGCCACACCGGCCAGGTTGCCGGTGCCGACACGGGCGGCAAGGCTGGTACAGAGGGCCTGGAAGGAGGAGATGCCTGCGTTGTCCGATTTACGGCTGTTTTTCAGCACGGAAAACATGTGGCCAAAGTGACGGATCTGGATAAAACCCAGGCGGAAGGTGAAAAAGATACCGACCCCGATGAGCAGGTAGATGAGCACGGCTCCCCACATCAGGTCGTTTAGCATCGCAATCAAGGTGTCCATAATTCTCTCGTTGTTATTCACATCCATGGCCAGTCTGCGCTGACCGTTTTCTGTCTGTCGTTTAATTAGCGTTTCGCTAAAGGGGCGGAATCTAGCACAGCGGGAGAGCCCGGAATAGTGATCCCGGTCACGCGAGACACAAAAAACGAACGGTAAAAGCCCATAAAGCTCCATTTAAATCGCAAACTTTCAACAAACTCAATAATTCAATCAGACAGGCCACCATTAAGCCCCATAAGAGAACCATTTTGATATATCCCTGATGAGCTATGCGAAAACGCAAACGCTTGTATGAAATGGCTTTCAAACGGAGACATTTCGCCAAACGTTTTCGCTGTAATTAAATTTCAAGTACGTAGCGAGATAATTTATGTGATCGACGACACAAATATAGATATTGGCTAAAAAAGTTCAGCTGAAAGCAAACCGGAGCGAGGTCGGGAGGAAATGTAAAAAACCTTACTAATCATATAGTTTCAAGCCATAAAACGGGATGACTCAACAGCCTGAATGTTTAACAACCAAGCGCCCCTATTGCAGGATGCAGCACATCAGTATTAATTAGGCAGGCAATGACGATGGGCCGCCCCCATCGCGCTTTTCTGAGCCTGAGGCACCAAGATCCTGTAATTTTATTTCAGAACCACCGTCTCAAGCCCGCAACCCAGGGATTACTCCCTCATTAAGAGATGATATTCGCTATGGCCGATAAATTAACCCAGCTGAAAGCCCTGACCACTGTTGTTGCCGACACCGGTGATATCGAAGCCATCAAACGCTATCAGCCCATCGATGCCACCACCAACCCCTCTCTGGTTCTGAAGGCCTCCGAGATCCCCGAGTACGCTCCGCTGATCGAAGACGCCATCAAGTGGGCCAAAGCCCAGAGCCAGGACAAGGCACAGCAAATCATCGACGCGGGCGACAAGCTGGCCGTCAATATCGGTCTGGAAGTGCTGAAGATCGTTCCGGGCCGTATCTCCACCGAAGTGGATGCCCGTCTTTCCTTCGATACCGAAGCCAGCATCGCCAAGGCCCGCAAACTGATCCGTCTCTACAACGAAGCCGGCATCAGCAACGACCGCATTCTGATCAAGCTGGCCTCCACCTGGGAAGGGATCCGTGCCGCTGAAGTACTGGAGAAAGAGGGTATACAGTGCAACCTGACCCTGCTGTTCTCCTTCGCCCAGGCCCGCGCCTGTGCCGAAGCCGGCGCCTTCCTGATCTCCCCGTTCGTGGGCCGCATCCTCGACTGGTACAAAGCCAAAAATGGCCGTGATTACACCGCCAGCGAAGATCCGGGCGTGGTCTCCGTTACCTCCATCTACAACTACTACAAGCAGCACGACTACCCGACCGTGGTCATGGGCGCCAGCTTCCGCAATACCGGCGAGATCCTGGAGCTGGCAGGCTGCGACCGTCTGACCATTGGCCCGGCCCTGCTGGAAGAGTTGAGCAAGACTGAAGGCGCCGTGGTACGCAAGCTGGACTACACCGGTGAGCGCAAAGCCAAGCCGACCCCGATGACCGAGGCCGAATTCCGCTGGGAACTGAACCAGGACGCCATGGCTCACGAGAAGCTGGGCGAAGGCATCCGCATGTTCGCCATCGACCAGGGCAAGCTGGAAACCATGCTGGCAAGCCGCCTGTAATCGGTTCTTTTTTCTGATAAAAACCGGGCCCCTAACAAGGGGCCCGGTTTTTTTTCATGGGCTTTTTTAGCGCTGTCATAGAGTCGTCACGAAAACGTTTTAATTTCAGATTCGTTATGTTATACGGGTGGTGAAAACGATAAAAACCAAGGAGGGAGCCATGGAAATGTTCAACTTCGATTATGACGAGGTGGTTGAACTCGGTTCGCGTAGCCGCGGGACAACGGGAAAAAAACGTAAATGGCGTGAAATCGAGGCGTTGAAAGACAAACATCGCCTGCAGAAGGAGCTGCAATCCATCGATATCGCCTATGAAGGTCTTACAGACGAGATTGAACTGTAATACCGCCAGACACCTGTAAAAGCGCTCCGCACAGCCGGGGCGCTTTTTTATGCCGCAATCGGATGATCAAGCGGCTTGTCGTGCCATCGCCAGCAATGCCAAAGGATACTGTTGGCTACTGACAGCCCTCACCAACAGCGTGGCATACCAACCCTGCCCCTCACCCGCGAAGAGTGAGCCGCGCCGTTTCAGGGCGTGTTGGGGCACTCACCTGCATGGCAGATCAACCGCAATAAAAAGCCCCCGTCGCTGACGGGGGCCTGAATACTCGGGGGTGACGGCTGCGCTTAGCAGTACCCGTAGCCCAGCAGACGCTGGTAGCGCTGCTCCAGCAGTTGCTCGGTATCGAGCGGACGCAGAGCGTCCAGATCCTGCTTGATGCGAGCCTTGAGGTTTTTGGCCATCTTCTCCACATCGCGGTGGGCACCGCCGAGGGGCTCGTCGATCACGTGGTCGATCAGCTTGAGCTCCTTCAGACGCTGGGCAGTGATACCCATCGCTTCGGCAGCTACGGAGGCCTTGTCAGCGCTCTTCCACAGGATGGAGGCACACCCTTCCGGCGAGATGACGGAGTAGGTGGAGTACTGCAGCATGTTGACGCGGTCGCCCACGCCGATAGCCAGTGCGCCGCCGGAGCCACCCTCACCGATCACGGTGCAGACCACGGGTACGGTCAGACCGGCCATCACTTTCAGGTTGCGGGCAATCGCCTCGGACTGGCCACGCTCTTCGGCACCGACGCCAGGGTAAGCGCCCGGGGTGTCGATAAAGGTGATGATCGGCATCTTGAAGCGCTCGGCCATCTCCATCAGACGCAGGGCCTTGCGGTACCCTTCCGGACGCGGCATACCGAAGTTGCGCTTGATCTTCTCTTTGGTCTCGCGACCCTTCTGGTGACCAATCACCATCACCGGCTCACCGTCGAGACGGGCGATCCCGCCGACGATAGCCTTGTCATCGGCATAGGCGCGATCGCCAGCCAACTCGTCGAAATCGGTGAAGATATGCTCGATATAGTCAAAGGTGTAAGGGCGCTGGGGATGACGCGCCATCTGGGATACCTGCCAGGCACCCAGATCACCGAAGATCTTCTTGGTCAGCTCTTCGTTTTTCTTCTCCAGCCGGCGGATCTCGTCTTTCAGATCCACGGCGTGATTGCCTTCACTCACATGTTTGAGTTCATCAATCTGCGCCTGCAACTCGGCAATCGGCTGTTCAAAATCCAGAAAAAGACTCATAGGGCCTTAGAACCTCTAATCAAAAACCAATTCAACCCGCTCTCGTCCAAGCAGGACTCGCAAGTCATCTATCAGTTGATCGGTGGGCGTCACCCGCCACTCGGTACCGAGCGTCAATCGCACCCGGGAGCCGGGGCGACGATAGTTTACCTGAACCGGACAGACTCCGGCACGGGCGGGCTCCAAAATCTCGCACAAACGCGGGAAAAAGCGATCATCAATCCGCTGTTCATCGAGGGAGATGCGGATTGCTCTGGCAAAACGCTCCCTCGCATCGTTGATATCCAGTAATTCTCGAGCCGACATTTTAAGGCCACCGGAGAAGTCATCAAAGCTGACCTGTCCAGAAACCACCAAAATGCGGTCTTTTTGCATCAATTCTTCATATTTTTCCAGCGCTTCACTGAACAGGGTCACATCGAGGCGACCGGAACGGTCGTCCAGAGTGAAGATCCCCATCTTGTTGCCACGCTTGGTCACCATGCTGCGGGCCGCAATCACCAGCCCCGCCGCCGTGGTTACGGTATCCCGGGAGGTGGGATGCAGATCGCACAGGCGACCCGAGGTATAACGACGCAATTCGCTGCTGTACTGGTTGATGGGGTGGCCGGTGAGATAGAGCCCGAGGGTCTCGCGCTCCCCTTCCAGCCACACCTTGTCAGGCCAGTGCGGCACGTTGGCAAACGCCTTCTTGACGTCGTCAATCTCTTCGGTGAGCACGCCGAACATGTCGACCTGCCCCACCGCCTGCGCCTTGGCGTGCTGCTCGGCGGCACGCATCGCCTCCTCCAGGGTCGCCATCAGGGCGGCACGGTGGGGGCCGAGCCGATCCATGGCGCCGGAGAGGATCAACTTCTCCATCACCCGCTTGTTGAGCTTCTTGATATCGACCCGGTTGCAGAAGTCGAACAGATCGCGGAACGGGCCGTCCTGATCCCGGGCGCTCAAGATCGCATCGATGGGGCCTTCACCGACCCCTTTCACCGCCCCGATCCCGTAGACGATATGACCATCTTCGTTGACCGAGAAGCGATAGCGGCCGGTGTTCACATCCGGCGGGATCACGGTCAGCCCCATCCGCTGGCACTCGTCCACCAGGGTCACGATCTTGTCGGTGTTGTCCATATCGGCGGTCATCACCGCCGCCATGAACTCGGCCGGGAAGTGGGTCTTGAGCCAGAGGGTCTGGTAGGAGACCAGCGCATAGGCGGCGGAGTGGGATTTGTTGAAGCCGTAGCCCGCAAACTTCTCCACCAGATCGAAGATCTTCATCGCCAATTCGCCGTCGACGCCATTCTTGACGGCACCCTCCTCGAAACCGGCTCGCTGCTTGGCCATCTCCTCGGGCTTTTTCTTACCCATCGCCCGGCGCAGCATGTCCGCGCCACCCAGGGTATAGCCCGCCAGGGTCTGGGCGATCTGCATCACCTGCTCCTGATAGAGGATGATGCCGTAGGTCGGTTCCAGAATCGGTTTCAGGCTCTCGTGCTGCCACTTTTCATCCGGATAAGAGATCGCTTCATTACCGTGTTTGCGGTCGATGAAGTTATCCACCATGCCTGACTGGAGCGGGCCCGGTCGGAACAGGGCCACCAGTGCGATCATGTCTTCGAAGCAGTCGGGACGCAGTCGCTTGATGAGATCCTTCATGCCGCGGGATTCGAGCTGGAATACCGCTGTGGTCTCGTAGCGCTGCAGCAGGTCAAACGACTTCTTGTCATCGATGGGGATGGCGGCAATGTCCACCGGCGGCTTGCCCTCTTTGGCAAGACGCGGGTTTATCATGCCGAGCGCCCAGTCGATGATGGTGAGGGTCCGCAGACCCAGGAAGTCGAACTTCACCAGACCCGCGTATTCCACGTCGTTCTTGTCGAACTGGGTGACCGGGTGGTGGCCCTCGTCATCGCAATAGAGCGGCGCAAAGTCGGTGATCTTGGTGGGTGCGATCACCACGCCACCGGCGTGTTTACCGGCGTTGCGCACTACCCCTTCCAAGCGGCGGGCCATGTCGATGAGGTCTTTGACCTCCTCATCCTGCTCGTAGAGCTCGGGCAGCTTGGGCTCGGCCTCGAATGCCTTGGCGAGCGTCATACCCGGATCCGGCGGGATCAGCTTGGAGATACGATCCACAAAGCCGTAGGCATGGCCCAGCACCCGGCCCACGTCCCGCACCACTGCCTTGGCCGCCATGCTACCGAAGGTGATGATCTGGGAGACCGCATCCCGGCCATACATGTCGGAGACGTGCTCGATCACCTCATCCCGTCGATCCATGCAGAAGTCGACGTCGAAGTCGGGCATAGATACCCGCTCGGGGTTCAGGAAACGTTCGAACAGCAGGTCAAATTCCAGCGGGTCGAGGTCGGTGATCTTGAGGGCGTAGGCCACCAGAGATCCGGCCCCCGAGCCCCGGCCCGGACCAACGGGAATGCCGTTGTCCTTGGACCACTGGATAAACTCCATCACGATGAGGAAGTAACCCGGGAAGCCCATCTGGTTGATCACTTTCAGCTCGACATCGAGACGCTCGTCATACTCGGGACGTCGCTCGGCCCGCACCGCCGGATCCGGGAACAGAAACTCGAGACGCTCCTCCAGACCCTCTTTCGACTTGGCCACCAGAAAATCTTCGGTGGTCATGTCGCCGGTCGGGAAGTTGGGCAGGAAATATTCGCCGAGACGCACCGTCACGTTGCAGCGCTTGGCGATCTCCACCGTGTTTTCCAGCGCTTCGGGAATGTCGGCAAACAGCTCCGCCATCTCCTCCTGACTGCGCAGGTACTGCTGGGGGCTGTAGCGACGGGGGCGGCGCTTGTCCATCAGGGTATAGCCATCGTGGATGGCGACCCGGATTTCGTGGGCGTCGAAATCATCGGCGTTGAGGAACACCACCTCGTTGGTGGCGACCACCGGCAGCGCGAACTCGGTGGCAATCGCCACCGCCATGTGCAGGTAGACCTCTTCGTCGGGTCGACCGGTACGCAGCAGTTCGAGGTAGTAGGCATCGGGGAAGTGGGTCTGATAGAAGGCGACGCACTGCTCGGTCATCTGCCGGTTGCCCTTGAGCAGGAACTTGCCCACATCCCCCTCGCGGCCGCCGGAGAGGACGATCACCCCCTTGGCATGCTCGGCGAGCCAGCTCTTGTCGATAACCGGCCGCCCTTGCACGTGGCCGCGCTGGTAACCGCGGGAAATAAGCAGGGTGATGTTCTGGTAGCCGTCGTTATCCATGGCGAGCAGGGTGAGACGGAACTGCTCGTCGCCGAGCTCATCGCTCTGCACCCAGAAGTCGGCACCGACGATGGGTTTGATCCCCTTGCCGTGGGCGGCGCCATAGAAGCGCACCAGACCACACATGTTCATCTGATCGGTCAGCGCCAGCGCCGGCATGTTGTTGGCCGCAGCCGCCCCGACGATGGGGTTGATCTTCTGCAGGCCATCGACCATTGAGAAGTCGGAGTGGACTCGCAGGTGGATAAAACGGGGGTCAGCCATCGTCATCTCCTCTCGCTGCTCAAACTAAATGGCATGGTCTACTCGATCCCCAGTGCGCGGCGCACCGGTTTGAAGCTCTTGCGATATTCGGGCAACGGGCCACGCTCGGCCAGAATGGCGAGGTGCTCGGCGGTCGGATAGCCCTTGTGGCGGGCAAAACCATACTCGGGATGGCGACTGTCCAGCTCGGTCATCTCCGCATCGCGGGTCACCTTGGCGAGGATAGAAGCGGCACTGATGGCGGCCACCAGGCTATCGCCCTTGACCACGGCGCGCGCGTCCATCGGCAATGCCGGGCAACGGTTGCCATCGATAAAGACCAGCTCGGGGGTGACCTTCAGTCCCGCCACGGCGCGCTGCATCGCCAGCATGGTGGCATGCAGGATGTTGAGTTCGTCGATCTCCTCTGGAGTGGCGCGACCGATGGCCCAGGCGAGCGCCTTCTCTTTGATCTCGTCAAACAGGGCGAGGCGCTTCTTCTCGGAGAGCTTCTTGGAGTCGTTGAGCCCCGCGATCGGATTGGCGGGATCGAGAATGACAGCAGCGGTGACCACGTCACCCACCAGGGGGCCACGGCCCACTTCGTCCACACCGGCAACCAGCTTGTCGTCAGGAATATCGATCATCATCTTGTAGCCTTGAATCAAAACAGGCCCCGTGGGGCCTGACAGGGGTCGACTGGCGCGGCATCACCGCTCGGAAAACGGATTAACGGGCTGCGCGGCGCAATCGACGGTCCGAAATAGCGTTATCTGCCGAGCAGATCCGCCACCGCATCGGCGGCCTGCGAGTCGGCATTGCAGCGGATCAGCTGGTGCAGCTCGGTGAAGGTGTTGACCAGCGCACTGTTGTCGTGCTCGAAGTACTTGCTCACCTCTTCCACCAGATTCTCCGGGGTGCACTCGTGCTGGATGAGTTCCGGCACCAGCATGCGACCGGCGAGCAGGTTGGGCAGAGAGACAAATTCGGTCTTTACCAGTCGCTGGGCCAGCCAATAGCTGAAGGGCTTGAGCTTGTAGCCCACCACCATCGGCTTTTTCACCAGCATGGCTTCGAGCGCCGCGGTGCCGGAGGCCAGCATCACCACGTCGGCGGCGATCATCGCCTCGCGCCCCTGCCCTTCCAGCAACACCATCTCGAGATCCGGTGCCACTTCAGCCTTGATGGCCATGAATTGCTCACGCCGTTTCTGGTTGACCAGCGGCACGATAAAACCGAGATCCGGATAGCGCACCGTCAGGTGTTTGCACGCTTCGAGAAACAGAGGGGACATAAAGCCCACTTCCGCCGTGCGGCTGCCCGGCAGTACCGCCAACCAGCGGCGGTTGGCATCGATACCCAGCTTGCGACGCACGGCAGCCTGATCCGGCACCAGCGGAATGTCATCCGCCATGGTGTGGCCAACAAAACGACAAGGGGCCTCGAAACGGTCGTAGAAAGCTTTCTCGAACGGCAGGAAGGCGAGCACCATGTCGGTAGCGGCCTTGATCTTGTGAATGCGGTTCTGGCGCCAGGCCCACACCGAGGGGCTGACATAGTGAACCGTCTTGATACCGGCGCGGCGCAGTTTCAGCTCCACTCCGATATTGAAATCCGGTGCATCCACGCCGATGAAGATATCGGGCGGATTGGCAATAAAGTGGTGCAGCAGTTCGCGACGAACCTTGAGGATGCGCGGCAGACGGCCCAGCACCTCGGTGATCCCCATGACGGAGAGCTCTTCCATCTCGAACAAGGCCTTGACGCCGAGGGCCTGCATCCGCGGCCCGGCGATCCCTTCGAACTGCGCATCCGGGTAGCGGGCTTGCAGCTCGCGCACCAGACCGGCAGCCAGAATGTCACCGGAGACCTCTCCGGCGACGATACCGATACGAACCGGATCAGGCACGGATGATCCCGCGCTCGTTATCTTTGAGGAAGTCCACATAGAGCTGGACAGCCGGTTCGGCTTGCGCCATCTCAATCAGCACCGGCAGCACCTCTTCGATGGTCTTGCCAGAGCGGAAGATCTCTTTGTAGGCACGCTTGACGGCAGAGATGGCCTCGGCGCTGAAACCGCGGCGACGCAGACCTTCGGAGTTGACCCCGAACGGTTTGGCGTAGTTGCCGGCGGCCATCACGTAAGGCGGCACGTCCTTGTTCAGGGCTGCGCAGCCACCGACGAAGGCGTGGGAACCGACGCGGCCGAACTGGTGAATGGCGGAGAGACCACCGAAGATCACGAAGTCACCGATCACCACGTGGCCCGCCAGGGTCGCGTTGTTGGCGAAGATGCAGTTGTCACCGATGATGCAGTCGTGGGCAACGTGAACGTTGACCATGAACAGGTTACCGCTGCCCACCTTGGTCAGGCTCTGATCCTGAATGGTGCCACGGTGGAAGGTGCAGTTCTCGCGAATGACGTTGTTGTCGCCGATCTCGAGGAAGGTGCGCTCACCGGCGTACTTCTTGTCCTGGCAATCCTCACCGATGGAGGTGTGCTGGAAGATCTTGTTGCCGCGACCAATCTTGGTAGGGCCCTTGATCACCACATGGGAACCTACCCAGGTGTTGTCACCGATTTCCACCTCGGCGCCGATGACAGAAAAGGGGCCGATTTCAACCCCTTTACCGATCACGGCAGACTTATGGACGATGGCAGTATCGTGAATGATGGCAGTCTGGTCGATCACGTGTGTTAAACCTCGCGTTTGGCGCACATCAGCTCGGCGGTACAGACCACTTCACCGTCGACGGTGGCGACACCGGTGAACTTGGCAATACCGCGACGCTCTTTCAGGAACTCCACGTCCAGCACCAGTTGGTCACCGGGGCCGACCGGGCGCTTGAAGCGAGCGTTGTCGATTGAGGCAAAATAGTAGAGTTCGTTGGGAGACGGCTTGCCCACCATGGTAAAGGCCAGGATACCGGTGGCCTGTGCCATCGCTTCCAGGATCAGTACGCCAGGAAACACCGGCTTGGCCGGGAAGTGCCCCTGGAAGATCGGCTCGTTGAACGAGACGTTCTTGATGGCGCGCAGAGTTTTGCGCTCATCGCTGATCTCGTAGTCGTCTACACGATCCACCATCAGAAACGGATAACGGTGGGGCAGCAGATCCATGATTTCCTGGATACCCAGGCTCTTCTTTTCAGTAGTCAAAACAGTACCCTATACCAATCGTGATTATTCTTGATCCAGCTTCTTCTCAAGCTTGCTTAACCGCTTGTGCATCTCTTCGATACGCATCACCCGGGCGGCGGTCTTGCGCCACTCTTTATTGGTTTGCAGAGGGATGCCGGAAGAGTAGACACCGGGCTCGGTAATGGGTCGCATAACCATGGCCATACCGGTAACGGTGGCCTGGTCGCAGATCTCCATATGCCCGTTAAAGACGGAAGCACCGCCAATGATACAGTATTTGCCGACCTTGAGACTACCAGCCATCACGGTAGAGCCCGCCACGGCGGTGCCGTAACCGATCTCCACGTTGTGGGCGATCTGGCACTGGTTGTCGATGATGACGTTGTCAGCGATGCGGGTATCTTCCAGCGCACCGCGGTCAATGGTGGTACAGGCACCGATCTCGACCCGGTTGCCAATGGTCACACCGCCGAGCTGGGGGATCTTGATCCACTCGCCACGCTCGTTGGCATAACCGAAACCATCGGCGCCGATCACTGTGCCGGATTGAACCAGACAGTCGGTGCCCATGGTCACATTGTGATAGAGGGTGACGTTGGCCCATAGCCGGGAGCGGGCTCCCAGCCGAGTATTTTTGCCAACAAAACAGCCCGGGCCAATGCGTACATCGTCACCCAGCACGACGCCGGATTCGATCACTGCATTGGCGCCGATGGCCACTCTCTCGCCCAGTTGCACGTCAGCCGCGATAACGGCGCTCGGATGAATATCCGTGGCCGGCTGCGGGGTAGTGTCCAGCAGTTGGGCTACCCGGGCAAAGCCCACATAGGGGTCTTTGAGCACCAGGGCATTGGTGGGACAAAATGGCAGATCCGCTTCTGTAATGAGCACGGCGGTCGCCTTGCTCTGCTCCAGATAGTGCCGGTACTTTTTGTTGGACAGGAAGGTGATATCCCCCTCCCCGGCCTTTTCCAGTGTCGCTACCTTGCGGATTTCCAGGGTTCCGTCGCCATGGACCTGGGCCCCCAGTTGCTGGGCCAACTGTGCGAGAGTGAATGCCATCAATTAGTTGCTCTTGCTTACCTGAGAAATAACCTGGCCGGAGATGTCCAGCTTGCTGGCGGCATACGGGGCGGCATTGCGCTCCAGCACCAGATCGTAACCATTGCTCTTGGCGATGGAATCGATGGCAGCCTGCACCTTGGTCAGGATCTTGTTGCGCTCTTCGGACTGACGGCGACCGTTGTCCTGCTCAAAGGCTTGACGCTTCTGGTTGAACTCCATCTGCAGCTTGGCCAGCTTCTCCTGGTTCTGCTTCTTCTGCTCGGCGCTCATGAAGGCTTCATCCTTGCGGAACTTCTCGACCAGCTTCTGGCCTTCCTGTTCCAGCTTCTGCAGCTCACGCATACGCGGCTCGAATTCACCTTTCAGCTTGGCTGCAACGGCTTCACGCTGGGGCAGCTTTTGGAAGACTTCGCCCATATCCACCACGGCGATCTTGGTCTCAGCGAAGGCAGAACCCATGCCGGCAGCCATCAGTGCAAAGCTCAAACCAGCTACTTTCAACGCTTTATTCACACTTACTCCTTGTTCCCTCATGGCGAGGGCTACCTGATTTACCCGATTATGCAAGCGGCGTTAGGACCGTCTTGTTACCTGGTGAGGCACGCATACCGCGCGTCCCATCATTGAAGACCCCCACCGCATGGGTGGGGGCGAAACTCTGCTTAGAAAGTACGACCGATGTTGAAGGAGAAGAACTCGGTGCGATCCCCTTCGTATTTCTTGATCGGCTTGGCCAGGGCGAACACCAGCGGACCCATCGGCGAGAGCCACTGCAGGGAGACACCGGCAGAGACCCGGATATTGCCCGGGCTGGAGTAGTCCTGGCTCAAGTAATTGCAATTAGAACTGGCGGCACAAGGATATGCCCCGTTGGCAAAATCAGTGCTCCAGACAGTACCTGCATCGACAAATGCGGTGGTACGGATCTGCGGACGATAAGTCTCGGAGACGAACGGGGTCGGGAAGACCAATTCAAATGACGCAACGGCTAAGGCATTCCCCCCTACAGAGGTATCGGAACCTTCGTACAAGCAAGAACCGTCAGCATTTGTCTGACAGGTCGGACTTTGCCCAGCAACACTTGGCTTGTTATAGACCTTGTAGACCGCCTTAGGACCAATGGTATTGCTCTTGAAGCCCCGTACCGTATCGAAACCACCGGCATAGTAGTTCTCGAAGAACGGCAGCATGGGATCATCACCATAGCCATTACCGTAGGAGATACGCCCCTTGCCGATCATCACCCAGCTATGATCCGCATCGAGCGGGAAATAATGGGCATCTTCGGCAGAGAGCTTGTAGTACTGCAGCTCCATGCCCGGCACAGTCACCTTGGCGTTGACACGCTGACGCTCACCGGCGGTCGGGAACATCCCCTTGTTCAGGGTGGAGCGGGTCCAGCCAGCGGTCAGATCGACGGTCACGAAGTCAAGGTTGGCGCCATCCTGTGAGTAGATATTCCAGAACTGATCCATCTGCACCGACTGGCGATTATCGTTCCACTGGTTCCAGCAATAGTCAGTATTATTCTCATTTTCCTTCAAACACTGCGCATAATTCTGGGCATTAAAAGACGGACGGCTCAGCTTGGTGCTCTCGATACCGGTACTGAAGTCGAGACGGTTGAACTCGTTGACCGGGAAGCCGCTGGAGAGACGGAAACCGATGGTTTCATTCTCGTAATCGACGATATCGGCATCATCGGCGCGGAACTGGTTGTAGTAGACCCGACCACCCAAGCTGACACCATCCACGGTGAAGTAGGGGTCGTTGTAGCTCAGGTCAACGTTCTTGGAGTAGTCGTTGGTGCTGGCATTGATGGAGACCTTTTTACCGGTACCCATAAAGTTGTCCTGGGAGATCCCCGCCTGCAGGCTCAGACCCGATTCGGTACCGTAACCGATACCGGCGTTGATGGAGCCTGCTGGCTGCTCCTTGACCTTGAAGTCGAGGTCAACCAGATCATCGTTGCCCGGCACCCGCTTGGTGTCCACTTCGACGCTCTCGAAGTAGCCAAGGCGGTTGAGACGGCTCTTGGACTGCTCGATGTTGTCGGAGGAGAGCCAGGTGCCCTCCATCTGGCGCATTTCGCGACGCAGTACCTGATCTTCGGTGGTGGCGTTACCGCTGAAGTTGATATTGCGCACATAGACACGGGGGCCCGGTTCAACGTTGACGATCAGCTCCACTTCCTTGGTCTTGTCATTGATCTGCGGGAAGGTGACTACTTTCGGATAGGCATAACCGTAACGACCGAGGAACTTGGAGAGCACCTCTTCGGTATGAGTCACCTGACTGGCAGAGTAGGTGCTGCCGGCAGCGATCGGGATCAACCCCTTCATCTCGCCACCGCGATCGATCAGGTCACCCTTGAGCTGGACACCGGAGACCTTGTACTGATCCCCTTCCTTGATGTTGAGGGTGACATAGACGCCCTTCTTGTCGGGGGTCATGGAGACCTGGGTAGACTCTTGCTGGAAGCGGATATAGCCGCGGTCCATGTAGTAAGAGCGCAGGGTCTCGATATCACCGGCCAGTTTCTGCTTCTGATAGCGCTGATCGGCGGTGAAGTTCCACCAGGGCACTTCGTCGCGCAGGGAGAGCTGGGCAATCAGCTTCTCTTCAGGGAAGACGCTGTTGCCGACGATGTTGATCTGCTGGATCTTGGCCGCTTCCCCTTCCACGAAGGTGAACTTGAGGTCGACCCGGTTGCGCGGCAACGGGGTGACGATCGCCTTGACCTTGGCGGAGTATTTACCCACGCCATAGTAGAAATCTTCCAGTCCCTTCTCGAGGGAGGTGAGCACGGTACGATCCAGCGGATCGCCCACACGGATACCGGAGGACTCCAGACTCTGGGTCAGTTGCTCCTCTTTGATATCCTTGTTGCCGGCAAACTCGATGCTGGAGATGGTCGGACGCTCCTTGACCATCACCTGCAGCACCTGGCCATCACGGTAAACCTTCACATCCTCGAAGTTACCCGAGGCATAGAGCTTTTTGATGGCGCTGGCCAGAGCCACGGAGTCGACGGTATCACCGACCCGGATCGGCAGGTTCAACAGTGCGGCACCCAGGGTCACCCGTTGCAAACCGTCGACCTGGATATCTTGCACCACAAAAGAGGCAGGGGCCGCCTGGGCCAGGAAACTGGCACCCAGCAGGCAACTCAACACCAATGCTTTTTTAACAGCCATTTTGTTCTTATGTGTCCTTGTTGATGCTCTGGCCTCAGAGGCGAGCGAAATCGTTAAACAGCGCAATGCCCATCAATAACATCAGAATGGCGGCACCGATCCTGAAACCCACTTCCTGTATTTTCTCTGAGACCGGCTTGCCGGTGACTGCTTCGATAAGGAAATAGACCAGATGGCCACCGTCCAGCACCGGTAGGGGAAACAAATTGATGATCCCCAGGTTGACGCTGATCAGCGCCAGAAAACTCAAGAAATAGACCAGACCATAGTCGGCACTGCTACCAGCACCCTTGGCTATCGAGATAGGGCCGCTCAGGTTGTCTAGCGACACTATGCCAGCTACCAGCTTGCCGATCATGTCAAAGGTGAGCGTGATCAGGCTCCAGGTCTTGTCGGCCCCCTGCCACAGCGCTTGCAAAGGCCCATACTGTAACAGAATTCGATATTCATCCGGTAATGGAACCAGTTGCGGCGAGAGACCGACGAATCCAACCAGCTTACCCTGCACCTTGCGACTATCCGGGGTCAGAGTCACGTTGAGATCACTGTTGTTGCGCTCAACCACCACTTGCAGAGGTTCGCCCGGTGCCTGCTGCACCAGCTCGACAAACTGGGTCCAGGCGGTGATTGGCTGATCGCCGACCTGTTTGATACGGTCACCAACCTGCAGCCCCGCCTTTTCACTGGCACTCTTGGCCACCACGGCAGCCACGACTGGCAGCACTTTACCACTCAGGGGAACGATCCCCAGACTCCCGATGGGCGACTCTTTATCCGGATCGAAGGTCCAGCCGGTCAGCGACAAGGTTTTGTCAGTGGCATAGCTGGTATTGGGCGCTTGCACCTTGAGGGTGACTGCATCGTCACCCAAATGGCTGATAAGGGCGTAGGTGACGCTTTCCCAGTCACCAGTCTGTTCATCGCCGACCCCGACAATCTCCATCCCGGGCAGCACACCCGCCTCGGCCACGATGGATGCCGGACGCACTTCACCTATCACCGGCTTGACGCTTGGCACCCCGATGATAAACATCAACCAGAGGGCAACCAGAGCAAACACGAAGTTGGCCATGGGACCGGCAGCCACGATTGCCATCCGCGCCCAGACACTCTTGTGATTGAAAGCGTACTGCTCGTCACCGGGCTTGAGCTCGTCCACCCGGCCGTCCAGCATCTTGACGTAACCGCCGAGGGGGATCAGGGCCAGCACGTACTCGGTGCCATCCTTGCCCATCCGGCGCCAGATGGCCTTGCCAAAACCGATGGAGAAACGCTCAACCTTGACGCCACAACGACGGGCCACCCAGAAGTGGCCAAACTCGTGCACTGCGACCAGCAGGCCCAGCGCAACGACAAAGGCGCCGATATTCCACAACACACCACCCATCAGCCAAGCTCCTCAATCAAAGTGTGAGCACGGGCTCTTGCCGCACCGTCCAGGGCAAACAGATCATCGAGCGAGCCGACGGCGCTGCTCTCCAGCGCCAGCATCACAGCCTCGTTGATCCGGGCAATATCCATAAAGCCGATGCGCCCGGCCAGGAAGGCGGCAACCGCCTCCTCGTTGGCTGCATTGAGCGCAGTGGTCGCCGCTTGTCCCTTCTGGCAGGCATTGATGGCCAGCGCCAGACAGGGGTAGCGTTCGTAATCAGGCCGGATAAAGCTGAACTCTCCGACACTGAAGAAATCCAAAGGTTCCACACTGGAGGGGATGCGATTGGGATAAGCCAGCGCATGAGCGATGGGGGTACACATATCCGGATTGCCAAGCTGAGCCAGCACGGAGCCATCCTTGTACTGCACCATGGAATGGATCACCGACTGCGGGTGGATCACCACCTGGATCTGCTCGGGCGCCGCATTGAACAGCCAGCGCGCCTCAATGTACTCCAGCCCCTTGTTGATCATGGTGGCGGAGTCGACCGAAATCTTGGCCCCCATCGACCAGTTGGGATGAGCGATGGCCTGCGCCGGCGTCACCTTCGCCAGCTCGCTGATCTCGGTGTAACGGAACGGGCCGCCGGAACCGGTCAGCAAAATCTTGCTGATCCCCGCCGCCGCCAGATCGCAAAAACCGGGCTGGCGCTGCACGGCGGTCGGCAGACACTGGAAGATGGCATTGTGTTCGCTGTCGATAGGCAGCAGCTCGGCGCCATGCTCGCGCACGGCTTCCATGAAGAAAGCACCGGACATCACCAGCGCCTCCTTGTTGGCCAGCAAAATACGCTTGCCGGCACGTACCGCAGCCATGGTCGGGGCCAGACCGGCCGCACCGACGATGGCGGCCATCACGCTATGGGTGTCGGGGTGAGCGGCCACATCGCAAAGGGCTGCTGCACCAGACATGACCCGGGTCGCACTGCCATGCGCTTTCAGACGGGCAGCCAGCTCACGGGCGGCCTCCTCATCGACCATCACGGCAAAACGGGGGGAGAATTCGAGGCAGTCCCGCAACATTGCATCCACGTTGCGGGCGGCGGTCAACGCCAACACTTGCCAACTGCCCGGGTTATGGCGCAGCACTTTCAAGGTACTCTGACCGATGGAGCCGGAGGCCCCCAGAATAACCAGTGACTTGTGCATCAAAACTCCTGACTGAGTAGCAGATAACTGAGCAGAAACACCGGCAGGGCGGCGGTCAGGCTGTCAATCCGGTCGAGAATGCCGCCATGACCCGGCAGCAGAGTGCCGGAGTCCTTGATGCCTGCTTCGCGCTTGAACATGCTCTCGGTCAGATCGCCGAGCACAGAGGCCAGCACCGCCAGCAGAGAGCAAAACAGCACGGTGATCATCTTGGCAGGAACAAATCCCATCGACCAGGTAACGCCGATGGCCAGCAGGCTGGCGGTAAAGAGGCCGCCACACATTCCTTCGATGGTTTTGCCCGGACTCACAGCCGGTGCCAGCTTGTGCTTACCGAACGCCTTGCCGAAAAAATACGCGCCAGAATCTGCCGCCCAGACCAGTCCCATCACGAACAACAGGATCCAGGCGCCCATCATGGGGTCATGGTAAAAGTTGTAACCACGGATGGCGACCAGCGACCAGAAGAAAGGAACCAGGGTCACCAGACCAAACAGCGACTTGAGCCAGATAGACTCTTTCCACAGCTTGGCGCTTTGGGGATAGCGCAGCACCAGCAGCAGACCCAGCAGCCACCAGCTTACCGCGGTCCAGAGCACGCCCATCACGAGGGGGTGCAGATGGGGCGTCCAGAGTTGCTCTACCGGCAGCCAAAAGAGGCTGGCACCGAGCAACAGACAAAATACGATGGGTAACCATTGCTGCGGAGCAGCAGAGACAAACCCACTCCATTCGCGACTGGCCAACAAAAACACCAGCGCAGCCAACAGGGCAAAAAATTTCAATGGCAGAAAGAAGAGCGCCCCCAACACCAGGGGGATCAACATCAAAGCAGTAATAATTCGTTGTTTTAGCAAAAGAAACCTCTCTCTTGGGAGCGGGGTTTAGCCGGTCTGCTGCTCGGCGATCAATTCCCGTATCTGTTCACCAGTGCAACCGAAGCGACGCTCGCGGGCAACGAAAGAGGCGACCGCCTCACTGAACTCGGCCTCGTTGAAATCGGGCCACAATACCGGGGTAAAATAGAGCTCGGCATAGGCGAGCTGCCATAACACAAAGTTGCTGATGCGATGATCGCCACCGGTGCGGATCAACAGGTCCACGGGTGGCAGATCGGCCATGCAAACCTCGCGGGTCAACATGGATTCATCAATGTCGTCAGCGGCCAGTTCACCGGCCGCCACTGCTTTGGCCAGCTTGCGGGCCGCCTGGGCGATATCCCACTGGCCGCCATAGTTGGCCGCAATGTTCAGGGTCAACCCCTTGTTATTGGCGGTCAATGCCTCCGCCTTGGCGATTTTGGCCTGCAACCGCTCACTAAAGCGAGCAGTATCGCCAATCACCTTGAGCCGGATCCCGTTGTTGTGCAGTTTCTGCACCTCACGACCCAGCACTGTGATGAACAGTTCCATCAAGGCACTGACCTCCCCTTCCGGGCGGCGCCAGTTCTCGCTGGAGAATGCAAACAGGGTCAATGCCTCGATCTTGGCGCGCGCAGCAAAGGTAACGGCCTCGCGCACTGACTTGACGCCCGCCTTGTGGCCATAAACCCGCATCTTGCCTCGGTTCTGGGCCCAGCGACCGTTACCATCCATGATGATGGCGACGTGACGGGGTAAAGACGAGTTGGCACAATCACCCAACGCAGCCAAAAGCGACATGTAATTCTCCCACAAAGACAAAAGCGCCGTGCAGGGGCACTACACGGCGCTCGTAATATACCTTTCAGACGGTTAGATTTCCATTAGCTCCTTCTCCTTTACGGCAAGGGCCTCATCGACCAGCTTGATGTAGGAGTCGGTCAGTTTCTGGATCTCTTCCTGGGCGCGACGGTCGTCGTCTTCGGAGATCTCTTTGTCCTTCAGCAGCGCTTTCAAATCAGCGTTGGCGTCACGACGGATGTTGCGCACGGCAACACGGGCATTTTCCGCTTCGGCACGGACGATCTTGGTCAGGTCACGACGACGTTCTTCGGTCAGCGGCGGCAGCGGCACGCGCAGGGTCTGGCCATTGCTGGACGGGTTCAGGCCCAGATCGGAGGTCAGGATCGCCTTCTCTACCGCCTGGATCATGGAGCGGTCAAAAATGGAGATGGAGAGGGTGCGAGCATCTTCTGCCACGACGTTGGCCAACTGTTTCAGCGGAGTGGCAGCACCGTAATACTCAACCTGGATGCCGTCGAGCAGGCTCGGGTGAGCGCGGCCGGTACGGATCTTGGACATTTGAGTCTTGAGCGCTTCTACGCTCTTGCCCATACGGTCCTTGGCGTCGTTTTTAATCTCGTTGATCACAGTGGTTTTCCTTTTGGCGAACGAGCCGCTACACGGCCCGTGTCTATCTTATTTACTGACGTGATGGATAGGATAAGAGCGCCAGGTGGCTCACTTTTATCTTATTTACCAACGTGGTGGATCAGAGTGCCTTCCGGTTCACCCATGACAACCCGGCGCAGGGCACCCGGTTTGTTCATGTTGAACACGCGGATCGGCAGATCATGGTCACGTGCCAGGGTAAAGGCAGCAAGATCCATCACCTTGAGCTCTTTTTCAAGAACTTCATCATAACTCAGTTCATGATACAGCACGGCATCCGGATTCTTGACCGGATCTTCGTTGTATACACCATCAACCTTGGTGGCTTTGAGCACCACGTCAGCTTCGATCTCGATCCCGCGCAGGCAAGCCGCAGAATCGGTAGTGAAGAAGGGGTTGCCGGTACCGGCAGAGAAGATAACGACTTTGCCAGCACGCAGCTGGCTGATTGCCTCGGCCCAGCTGTAGGAGTCGCAGACGCCTTGCAGGGAGATGGCAGACATCAGACGGGCATTCACATAAGCACGATGCAGGGCATCACGCATGGCCAGACCGTTCATCACGGTTGCCAGCATACCCATGTGGTCGCCCACCACGCGGTTCATGCCCGCTTTGGCAAGACCGGCACCACGGAACAGGTTGCCGCCACCGATGACCAGACCGACCTGAACACCCAACTCAACCAGTTCTTTGATCTCTTGGGCCATCCGCTCCAGCACCGCCGGATCAATGCCGAAACCCTCGGATCCTTGCAGGGCTTCACCACTCAACTTCAGAAGAACACGTCTGTATGCAGGTTTGGGATTGGTACTCATGTCACTGATTCCTGGTCATATAAAGACCGCGACATAAGTCGCGGTCTGGGGAAACGGAAAAACCGGTTCGATTAGGCCTTTTGAGCGGCCGCGATTTGGGCTGCAACTTCAGCAGCGAAATCGGTCTCTTGCTTCTCGATGCCTTCGCCCACTTCGAAACGGGTGAAGGAGACAACGTCAGCGCCTTCTTTCTTCAGCAGCTCGGCAACGGTCATGGAAGGATCTTTCACGAACGGTTGACCAGTCAGGGAAACCTCACCGGTGAACTTCTTCATGCGGCCTTCAACCATCTTCTCGGCGATCTCTTTCGGCTTGCCGGAGTTGATGGCGATGTCGATCTGGATTTCGCGCTCTTTGGCAACGACTTCAGCAGACACGTCTTCAGGCTTGACGAATTGCGGGCTGTTGGCAGCAACGTGCATGGCCAGATCTTTGGCCAGCTCGGCAGAACCACCGGTCAGCTTGGTGATAACACCAATGCGGGAACCGTGAACGTAGGTACCCAGGTTGTCACCTTCAACCAGCATCACGCGACGCAGGTTCATGTTCTCACCGATCTTGGCGATCAGGTTGGTGATGGTCAGCTCGACGGATTCGCCGTTACCGAAGTCAGCGGCTTTCAGCGCGTCAACGTCAGCAATTTTCTGGGTCGCAGCGATGTCAGCGATCTTCTGGCCCATTGCCATGAAGCTGGCATCTTTGGCGACGAAGTCGGTTTCGCTGTTCAGCTCGATCATGACGGCAACGTTGCCTTCGGTGCGAGCAAAGATAACGCCTTCAGCGGCGATACGGCCAGCTTTCTTGGCAGCTTTGGCCTGACCGGATTTGCGCATGTTCTCAATTGCCAGCTCGATATCACCAGCAGCTTCTTCCAGTGCTTTTTTGCAATCCATCATGCCAGCGGCGGTGCGCTCGCGCAGTTCTTTTACCAGGGCGGCAGTAACGTTAGCCATGTCCAGTATCCTCGGTCTTGAATTGACAAGAAACAGGGGCCACAAGGGCCCCTGCTAACCAATTACATCAGCTTGGTTAATAAGGGCTTTACAGTCCTTATCAATTACTCAGCTTCAACGAAGCCATCTTGTTCGGCTTGAACAACGATGTCCTGAGCGCGAGCTTCCAGTACGGTGTCAGCAGCAGCATTCAGGTACAGCTGTACGGCACGGATAGCGTCGTCGTTACCCGGGATGACATAGTCAACGCCGTCCGGGTTGGAGTTGGTATCAACGATGGAAACTACCGGGATACCCAGGTTATTGGCTTCTTTGATAGCGATATGCTCGTGGTCGGCATCGACAACGAACAGAACGTCAGGCAGGCCGCCCATGTTCTTGATACCACCCAGGCTCTTCTCCAGCTTTTCCATTTCGCGAGTACGCATCAGCGCCTCTTTCTTGGTCAGCTTGTCGAAGGTACCGTCTTGGCTCTGGGTTTCCAGATCTTTCAGGCGCTTGATAGACTGACGAACGGTTTTCCAGTTGGTCAGCATACCGCCCAGCCAGCGGTGGTTTACATAGAACTGGTCGCAACGCTCAGCGGCTTCTTTTACGGCTTCAGACGCGGCACGCTTGGTACCAACGAACAGTACCTTGCCTTTCTTGGCAGCTACGGAGCTGATGAAGTTCATGGCATCGTCAAACATCGGAACGGTTTTTTCCAGGTTGATGATGTGAACTTTGCTGCGAGCACCGAAGATGTAGGATTTCATTTTCGGGTTCCAGTAACGAGTCTGGTGACCGAAGTGAACGCCGGCTTGCAGCATGTCGCGCATAGAAACTTTAGCCATTTTATACCTCTGTATTGGGGTTAGGCCTCCACACATCCCATATAACCGACCCGTTAAGGCACCCCGGCATATGTGTCGATGTGTGTGTGTTGTTTAAGTAAGGGTGATGAAATCGGGACGCAAGTTCCCCATTCCGGCGCGCTTTATACCATAACTTTGTTCAGGACACCACCGGCCGACACCCTAAACAGGTGTAAATATGGATCCCGCCAGAGGATGCTGCGACGCCGATTTGACGTTGTGATGACAATCACACTGGAAGTACGCGGGGGTTGCGGATAAAATTTTGCCCTGATTGCAAACGCATCTATTTTTCATTACCTGTCCTGTCTGCCCTCGCAGGCCCAGCGGCAGGCCGCAAGAGAGATCCCATGTCCATTAAAATCAAGACACCGGAAGAGATTGAAAAGATGCGCGTTGCCGGCCAATTGGCCGCCGATGTGCTGGTCATGATTGCGCCCCATGTCAAAGCTGGCGTCACCACTGACGAACTGAACACCCTCTGCCACGACTATATTGTCGACGTACAACAGGCGGTTCCAGCTCCGCTCAACTACCACGGCTTTCCCAAATCCATCTGCACCTCGGTGAACGATGTGATCTGCCACGGTATCCCGAACCACAAGAAGCTGCGCGATGGCGACATCATCAACCTGGATATCACCGTCATCAAGGATGGCTACCACGGCGATACCTCGGCCATGTTCATCGTGGGTGAAACCACCCCGCTGCGCCGCCAGCTCTGCAAGGTTGCGCAAGAGAGCCTCTACGCCGCCATCAAGAAGGTGCGTCCGGGTGCCTGCATTACCGAGATTGGTGCCGTCATTCAGCCCATCGTCGAGAAGGCCGGCTTCTCCGTGGTTCGTGACTACTGCGGCCACGGCATCGGTGCCGAGTTCCACGAAGAGCCGCAGATCCTCCACTACCGCAACAGTGGCAAGCTGGAGCTGAAAGCGGGCATGTGCTTCACCATCGAGCCCATGGTCAACAGCAAGAAGTATCACTGCAAGGTCAATCCGAAGGATGGCTGGACCGTGACAACCAAGGATGGCGGCGACTCCGCCCAGTGGGAACACACCCTGCTGGTGACCGAGGATGGCTGCGAGGTGCTTACCCTGCGCCCCGATGACACTATCGACCGCTTCATCAAACACAGCTAACATCGAACCCCGGCCCTGAACTTCCAAAGCGCCGGGGTTTTTATTTCTGTTTCAGCCATTTGCCTGCCACTTGCGTGTGAGATGCCATGGACGCCAGCCTGCTTTCCCCCCATTTGTTACCCGATGATCAGCTCACTCGCGACAACTGCAAAGAGTACCTGAGCCGCTTTCTCGGCTGGCTGCACGCCCGTTTTGATGCCGGCGACAACATCATCGAGCTGGTCGCCACCCGCTCCGAGTACATGGATCAGCTGCTCTGCCGGTTGTGGCAGAAGTTTGGCTTCGACAAGAGCGATTTGACCCTGATCGCGGTGGGGGGCTATGGCCGCGGTGAGCTGCACCCCCACTCCGATATCGACCTGCTGATCCTCTATGATGGCGATGAACTGGACGAGGTGTTGGGACTGCGGATCGGTGAGTTCATCACCTTGCTGTGGGACCTCAAGCTTGAGGTGGGTCAGGCGGTGCGCAACGTGGCGGAGTGCCTCGAGCAGGGGCGCGCCGATATTACGGTCGCCACCAACCTCATCGAGGCCCGCTACATCACCGGTCGCCAAGAAGGCTTCCGGCAACTGAAAGAGGCCACCGGCCCCCAACACTTCTGGCCGAGCGAAGCCTTCTTTCGCGCCAAGCGCCAGGAGCAAGCGGAGCGTCATCAGCAGTTTCTCGGCACCGCCTACAAGCTGGAGCCCGATCTCAAGAGTAATCCGGGTGGCCTGCGGGATATTCAAACCCTCGCCTGGGTCGCCCGCCGCCACTTCGGCGCCACCACACTGTTCGAGATGACCAGCCACGGCTTTCTCAACCGCGCCGAGTATCGCGAGCTGCTCGACTGCCAGAATTTTCTCTGGAAGGTACGCTTTGCCCTGCACATGACCATCAACAAGGGAGATAACCGCCTGCTGTTCGATCGCCAGCGCACCGTGGCCCAGATGCTGGGGTTCGAAGGGGAAGGCAACACTCCGGTCGAGCAGATGATGAAGCGCTTCTACCAGACGGTGCGTCGGGTCTCCGAACTCAACGAGATGCTGCTGCAGCTGTTTGACGAGGCGATCCTCGGCAACACCGCCATGGATGTGCGCCGCCTCTCCGACGAATTCCAGATCCGTGGCCGCCTCATCGATGCGGTGGATGCGGAGCTGTTTAGCCGTGAACCGGCCGCTATCCTGCGCCTCTTCTATCAGATGGCCCAGCATCCCGAGATTGCGGGCATCCACTCCGCCACCTTGCGCCAACTGCGCGAGGCGCGCCGCAAACTCAACTGCTGGTTGCAAGACTTACCCGACTGCCGTCGCCTCTTTATGGCGCTGCTGCGCCACCCTAACGGCATCGGCCTGCCGCTCACCCTGATGCACAAGTACGGCATTCTGGCGGCCTATCTGCCCCAGTGGAACCTGATCGTCGGCCAGATGCAGTTCGATATGTTCCACGCCTACACGGTGGATGAGCACACCCACAGGCTGCTCAAGAACATTCATCAGTTTCCCAATCCGGCCAGTCGCCAGAGCCACCCGCTCTGCCACGAGGTCTTCACCCGGCTGCGCAAACCGGAGCTGCTCAGCATCGCCGCCCTGTTCCACGACATCGCCAAGGGGCGGCGTGGCGATCACTCGGAGCTCGGCGCCGTCGATGCGCTGGAGTTCTGCCAGCTGCACGGTCTGGATCGCTACGAGAGCCGACTGGTCGCCTGGCTAGTGCGCCACCATCTGCTGATGTCGGTTACCGCCCAGCGCCGCGATATCTACGATCCCGACGTGGTCACCGACTTTGCCCAGAAGGTGCGCGACGAACAGCATCTCGACCTGCTCTACTGCCTCACCGTGGCCGATATCTGCGCCACCAATGACACCCTGTGGAACGACTGGAAGGGCACCCTGCTGCGGGAGCTCTACTTCGCCACCCAGAAGGCGCTGCGCCAGGGGTTGGAGAACCCGCCCGACATGCGGCTGCGCATTCGCGAAAACCAGCGTCAGGCCAAGCAACTGCTGGCGCAACGGGATGTATCGGAAGAGGCAATCAATCAGCTCTGGGCCGATTTCAAGGCCGACTACTTCCTGCGTCACAGCCCGGAGCAGATCGCCTGGCACTGCCGCCATATCATCGAGCATGGCGACAATCCGGCACCGCTGGTGATCATCGGCAAACACCCTACCCGAGGCGGCAGCGAGGTGTTTATCTACTGCCGCGATACCCCGAATCTGTTTGCCACCGTCGCCTCGGCACTGGATCAGAAGAATCTCAACATCCACGACGCCCAGATCATGAACTCGCGCAGCAACTATGTGCTCGATACCTTCGTGGTACTGGAGCCAAGCGGCGAACCTATCAGCCCCAACCGCACC
Organism: Aeromonas sp. R10-2; assembly: GCF_040908445.1. NCBI lineage: Bacteria > Pseudomonadati > Pseudomonadota > Gammaproteobacteria > Aeromonadales > Aeromonadaceae > Aeromonas > Aeromonas sp. R10-2. The sequence continues at coordinate 44,444 of NZ_JBFODS010000037.1, forward strand.
GCCACCATCAAGAAGGCGCTGGAGAAGGCGCTGCAGGAGCCGGGCAAGCTGGTGCTGCGCAACAAGCCGCTGTCGCGGCGCCACCGCCAGTTCAGCGTGCCGACCCGGGTGGTCTTCCTGCCCCGCTCTTCGCCCACTAAAGGGGAGAGCCGTCACACCCTGATGGAGCTGACTGCCCTCGATACCCCCGGCCTGCTGGCGCGGATCGGTGCCGTTTTCCAGCAGTGCGGGCTGTCGCTGCACGCCGCCAAAATTGCCACTTTCGGTGAGAGGGTCGAGGACTTTTTCAGCCTGACCAGCCTCGATGGCGAGCCATTGACCGCCGAGCAGCAAAAACAGCTCGAAGAGCGACTGGTACACCAACTCAACCCCCAGCAGTCGGTACTGGATTAAGCGAAGAGTGATTCGAAAGAGGCTGGTTGTCGGGCGTTTTTTGCCATGCCAAACAACTGGTTGGCGCACACCGGATGAAGAAATGGCCGCTGGCCGGAAGAATTCTGGTCAACCCCTTAAAAACAGTCGGAAAAGTGTGATACAACAAACAGAATTTTTTAAAGGAAACCTGTCATGACCGAGTTGCAACAGATCATTGAAGCGGCCTTCGAGCGCCGCGACACCATTACTCCGGGCTCCGTGGATAGCGCCACAAAGTCCGCCATCCTGCAAGCCATCGACCTGCTGGACTCCGGCAAGGCGCGGGTTGCCGAGAAGATCGCCGGTGAGTGGGTTGTCCATCAGTGGTTGAAGAAAGCGGTACTGCTCTACTTCCGCATCAACGACAACGGCATCATCAAGGGCGATGATGCCCAATACTACGACAAGGTTCCCCTCAAGTTCTCCAACTACACCGCCGAGCAGTTCAAGGAAGCGGGTGTGCGCGTGGTGCCGCCGGCAACAGCCCGCAAAGGCTCATTTATCGCCCCCAATACCGTGCTGATGCCCTCCTATGTCAACATCGGCGCCTTCGTTGACGAAGGTACCATGGTCGATACCTGGGCCACTGTCGGCTCTTGCGCCCAGATCGGTAAGAACGTCCACCTCTCCGGCGGCGTCGGCATTGGTGGCGTACTGGAGCCGCTGCAGGCCAACCCGACCATCATCGAAGACAACTGCTTTATCGGTGCCCGCTCCGAAGTGGTTGAAGGGGTGATCGTTGAGGAAGGTTCCGTCATCTCCATGGGCGTCTTCATCGGCCAGTCCACCCGCATCTATGACCGCGAAACCGGCGAGATCCACTACGGCCGCGTACCGGCTGGCTCCGTGGTCGTCTCCGGCTCCCTGCCCTCCAAGTGCGGCAAGTACAGCCTCTACGCGGCGGTGATCGTCAAGAAGGTTGATGCCAAGACTCGCGCCAAAGTCGGCATCAACGCTCTGCTGCGCTCCATCGACGAGTAATCAGCATTGCTGTGATGAAAAGGGCGCCTGATGGCGCCCTTTTGATTTTGGCGCCCCTGTCACAGGCAAGCCATGAGGCATCGGTTAAGATGGATGAGACAGGATCGTTTCAAACCGAGGAAGCCTGATGTACGAGAATCTGAAGAGCCTGGGGATCCAGGATCCCGCCTCCGTCGACAGCTATACCCTGCGCCAGGAGGCCAACCACGACATCCTCAAGATCTACTTCAAGAAGCAGAAGGGCGAGTTCTTCGCCAAGAGTGTCAAATTCAAGTATCCCCGCCAGCGCAAGACCATGCTGGTCGACTCCGGTACCCATGAGTACAAGGATGTCACCGAGATCAACGCCAACCTCAAGTATGTAGTGGATGAGCTGGACAACCTGACCCAGGGCGTCCATCAGCAGGCCGACTCGGATATCAAACAGAAGATCCTGCGCGACCTGCGCCATCTGGAAAAAGTGGTACAAAACAAGATCAGCGAAATCGAACGGGATCTGGAGAAACTCTAATCCCCTCGACTCGACAAGAGAGCGCCCGGTGGCGCTCTTTTTATTGGCTGGCTTTATGGGGCGATGGTGTTACCTGGCAATAGCGTGCGATAAGGTGAGCGGAGCACACCACCTTGTGCTGTTGGGCCACCATTGGGCAACCCGGCTCCTGCCACGATAAGACCTACAGCCGTCATTCCGCACCTGATTTTGCTATTTTCAGTGCTTGACGGCGATCGGCCGTTCTGATCTATTACTCTCTTTTGCAGGTAGATCATCATGGCCGCACCCGCTATCTCGATCCGTAACCTCGATCACCTTGGTTTGGTCGCCGCACTCTGCCAGGAACTGGGCATTGCCCGCATGATCGATGCCTTGCTCCCCAAAACCCCGCCTTTCAAGGTCTCACATGGTGAAGCCTTGGTCGCCATGATAGTGAACGGCCTCGGCTTTCACAGCAGCACCCTGCACATGTTCCCGCAATTCTTCGCTAACAAGCCGGTTGAGCGCCTGATTGGCCCCGGGATCTGTGCTGATGACCTCAATGATGATGTGCTCGGTCGCTGTCTCGATGCCCTCTTTGAGGCCGATGTCAGCGCCTTGTATCAGGTGATGGCGGCGCAAGTTGTCGAGCGGCTGGGGCTCAAAAGCACCGCAGTGCACCTCGATATTACCAGCTTCCACGTCGATGGCGCCTATGACTGTGCCGATGGGGATCTGGTCGGTAAGCTGCAACTGGTGCGTGGTTATAGTCGTGATCACCGGCCAGAGCTGAATCAAGTGATCCTTGAGCTCATCTGTGAAAATCAGGCCGGCCTACCTGTCTATATGCAGGCCCTGAGCGGCAATAGTAATGACACCAAAGCCTTTGCCCAGACCGTTCGTCGCCATTTGAGCAGTCTCAAGGCCGCGCAGGAGTGCCGTTATCTGGTCGGCGATGCCGCACTGTACTGCGCCGATACCTTGCAATTACTGGCGCAACAGCAGCAACTATTTGTGACCCGGG
>NZ_JBFODS010000038.1:0-10635 GCF_040908445.1 Aeromonas sp. R10-2
GCTATTCCCGAGTTGCTGGCGCTGCTCGACATCAAAGGCTGCCTGGTATCCATCGATGCGATGGGGTGCCAGACCGAGATCGCCGAGACCATCCTTCAGCAAGGTGGCGATTACTTATTGGCCGTCAAAGGCAACCAACCCAAGTTGTTCGAGGCGGTTCGACAGGCCCTCGCCCCGCTGGCGGCCACCCCGTTATGCGCAGAGACGATGACGCTTGAGAAGGCTCATGGCCGCATCGATGGTCGTGAGTACCATGTCATGGCGGCGGGCGAGTTGGCCGCCCAGTTTCCTCATTGGAAACAGTTGCACAGCATTGGCGTGGCCATCTCCTATCGCGTTGAAAATATGCAAAAAATTACCATAGAGCAGCGTTATTTCATCAGTTCCAAAGCGTTGGTGCAGGATGAGTTTGCGCGAGCGGTGCGTGGGCACTGGGCCATCGAAAATAGCCTGCACTGGGTGCTGGACGTCACGATGGGCGAGGATGATTGCCCGATTTATCGCGGTGATGCCGCAGAGATTTTGGCGTGCATCCGGCACATGGGGCTGAACATGCTCAGGGCCGAGACTTCACGCAAGGCGAGCGTAAGACGGAAGCAAAAAATCGCAGGAATGAGCAGTGAATATCTGGAAACGGTACTCAATGCGGGTCTCAAAAAACTGGGTGAAATTTAACAAAATGTTCACGCTCTCACCCTGGGTGTTATCCCAATTCACCTGTTTCCGGAGAAATACCAACACTCTCTGACTGGAATATTCCAGCGGGTGATGAGGTCGATGTGCAATGGCGTCTTGTCCATGATAATGATTATTTTGTCAAGCCGGTCAGTTATCTCGCTCATTATTTGGGATACGCCTGGGTGGGTGGAAATCATAGCCCCTATGTCGGGGAAGATATGGATGTTACCCGGGTTGGCGATGGCTGGTTGATAAAGGGAAATAATGACGGCGGCTGCTCCGGATATCGTTGCGGGGAGAAGAGCTCCATCAAGGTAAGCAACTTCTCATATACCCTGGAACCCGACTCCTTCAGCCATGGTCAGGTCACCGAGAGCGGCAAGCAGCTGGTGAAGACCATCACGGCCAATGCGACCAACTACACGGATTTGCCTCAGCAGGTGGTGGTGACCCTGAAGTATGACAAGGCCACCAACTGGTCAAAGACCGACACCTACAGCCTGAGCGAGAAGGTGACCACCAAGAACAAGTTTCAGTGGCCGCTGGTGGGTGAAACTGAACTGGCCATCGAGATCGCTGCGAGCCAGAGCTGGGCCTCCCAGAAAGGGGGCTCGACGACCGAGACCGTCTCGGTTGAAGCGCGCCCCACGGTGCCGCCTCACTCCAGCCTGCCGGTGCGGGTTGCCCTCTACAAGTCCAACATCTCCTACCCCTACGAGTTCAAGGCCGAGGTCAATTATGACCTGACCATGAAGGGCTTCCTGCGTTGGGGCGGCAATGCCTGGTATACCCATCCTGAGAATCGCCCCACCTGGGAGCACACCTTTGCCGTCGGCCCGTTCCGCGACAAGGCAAGCAGCATTCGCTACCAGTGGGACAAGCGTTATATCCCGGGTGAAGTGAAGTGGTGGGACTGGAACTGGACCATCGGCGAGTATGGTTTGTCGACCATGCAGAATAACCTGGGTCGTGTGCTGCGCCCGATCCGTTCGGCGGTGACCGGTGACTTCTATGCCGAGAGCCAGTTTGCCGGCGATATCGAAATCGGTCAGCCCCAGACCCGTTCCGCGAAGGCTGCCCAGTTGCGTAACGCCTCTGCTGAAGGTGTGGCTCTGACCGGTGTGGATCTGGACAGTGAGGCCCTTGCCAACGAAGGGTTTGGCAACGTATCCCTGACCATAGTGCCGGTTCAATAACCTCACTCGCAGGCCCCTTTCATAGGGGCCTGTTTCTGTTCTGCGCAAGACGCGGCTCTTGCTCTGTGTCCCTCGACTTTCCCTCTTTTTCTCCTCTTCTCCCTGCATGATCACAGCGGGAATCTGTGGCTTGCCAAGGTGATGCCAACGCGTTTGACCTCTGTTTGGGGTGGCCCCGTGAGCGAGGCATTGTTCACTCATTTGTTGAAAGAGGTGTGTTGGCCAGATTGTTAACGGCTTGTGCTTTAAATTTTCCCCCTTATACTGGCGCCATCTTGTCGGAGTGCTGACCGTCGAACGACGCGAAGCTGAGACCGTTAATTCGGGATCCGTGGAACCTGATCAGGTTAAAACCTGCGAAGGGAACAAGGGTAACTTGCGGGTTACTGCGCCGGAGGAGGAACAAGCCTCTTCCGCTCATCAAAGGGCTCACCCTTGATGGGTCAGGGCGCACAGGAGGGAGTCTGTCCCGTCCGGTTTTCCAGCACGTGGGGCGCCTTGCCCACAGCATGCAGAGAGCGGGAAGTGGCAGAACAACAGCGCGGAGATCCATCACGTGCGCACTCCCTCCCGAGATAAACACCCCGCCGCAAGTTCATCTTCTCCTCGAACTCCAGACAAGCAAACACCCATAACTTCAACCAGTTAATGTGAGTTTTGCTATGTCTACTTCCGTATCTGATACCGCCAAATCCAGCCGCCGCGAGCAGCGCTCCAGCGCCCAGGCCTTTATCGACAGCCTCAAGGGGATGGCTCACCCCAACTCCCGCCGCATCTTTATCGAAGGCTCCCGCCCCGATATTCGTGTTCCCCTGCGGGAGATCCAGCTGGCCGACACCTTCGTCGGCGGCACCAAAGAAGATCCCCGGTTCGAGCCCAACGAGCCGGTGCCGGTCTACGACACCTCGGGCCGTTACGGGGAGGAGGGGGTCGCCATCGACGTGCGCCGCGGTCTGCCGCGCCTGCGGGAAAACTGGGTGCTGGAGCGCGATGACACCGACGAACTGCCGGGGCTCAGCTCCACCTTCACTCAGGAGCGGCTGGCCGACGAGGGGCTGGATCACCTGCGCTTCGAGCACTTGCCGAAACCGCGCCGCGCCAAGCCGGGTCGTCGGGTTACCCAGCTCCACTATGCCCGTACCGGTATCGTCACTCCCGAGATGGAATTTATCGCCATTCGCGAGAACATGGGCCGCGAGCGGGTGCGCTCCGAGCTCCTGCGCACCCAGCATCCGGGCCGCGATTTCGGTGCCCGTTTGCCCCAGAACATCACCCCCGAATTTGTGCGCGATGAGGTGGCCGCCGGTCGCGCCATCATCCCCAGCAACATCAACCACCCGGAAGCGGAGCCGATGATCATCGGCCGCAATTTTCTGGTGAAGATCAACGCCAACATCGGCAACTCGGCGGTCACCTCCAGCATCGAGGAGGAGGTGGAGAAGCTGGTCTGGTCCACCCGCTGGGGCGCCGACACCGTCATGGATCTCTCCACCGGCCGCTACATCCACGAGACCCGCGAGTGGATCCTGCGCAACAGCCCGGTGCCCATCGGTACCGTGCCCATCTATCAGGCGCTGGAGAAGACCAACGGCATCGCCGAAGAGCTCACCTGGGAGCTGTTCCGCGATACCCTGCTGGAGCAGGCCGAGCAGGGGGTGGACTACTTCACCATCCACGCCGGCGTCTTGCTGCGCTTCGTGCCGATGACTGCCAAGCGCCTCACCGGCATCGTCTCGCGCGGCGGCAGCATCATGGCCAAGTGGTGCCTCTCCCACCACAAGGAGAACTTCCTCTACCAGCACTTCCGCGAAATCTGCGAGATCTGCGCCGCCTATGATGTGGCGTTGTCGCTGGGCGACGGTCTGCGCCCCGGCTCCGTCTATGACGCCAACGACGAGGCCCAGTTCGCCGAGCTGCGCACACTGGGCGAGCTGACACAAATTGCCTGGGAGTACGACGTGCAGGTGATGATCGAGGGGCCGGGTCACGTGCCGATGCACATGATCGAGCGCAACATGACCGAGCAGCTGGAGCACTGCCACGAGGCGCCGTTCTATACGCTGGGCCCGCTCACCACCGACATCGCCCCGGGTTACGATCACTTCACCTCCGGCATCGGCGCCGCGCTCATCGGCTGGTACGGCTGCGCCATGCTCTGCTACGTCACCCCCAAGGAGCATCTGGGGCTGCCCAACAAGGAGGATGTGAAGCAGGGGCTGATTACCTACAAGATCGCCGCTCACGCTGCGGATCTGGCCAAGGGGCACCCGGGCGCGCAGATCCGCGACAACGCCATGTCCAAGGCGCGCTTCGAGTTCCGCTGGGAGGATCAGTTCAATCTGGCCCTGGATCCCGACACCGCCCGCGCCTACCACGACGAGACCCTGCCGCAGGAGTCCGGCAAGGTGGCCCACTTCTGCTCCATGTGCGGGCCCAAGTTCTGCTCCATGAAGATCACTCAGGATGTGCGCGATTACGCAGCCAAGCTTGAAGCGGTGGAGATCAAGCTGGTCGGTATGGATGGTCAGCAGGAGCAGGTAGTGGCTCAGGTGGCGAGCGGCATGGCCCGGATGGCGGAAACTTTCAAGGAGACCGGTGGCGAGATCTACCATCAGGCGGCGGCGCTGAAACAGGCCGCAGGGGAGGAGGTGTGAGCAGAGCAAGCGGGGCTGTCAGCTCCGCCGATCTGCTGCCTGTGACGGACTCCCGCCCAGTTGTCTGGACCATCGCCGGTTCCGACTCCGGCGGCGGTGCCGGCATTCAGGCCGACTTGCACACATTGCACGACCTTGGCGTGCACGGCTGTTCGGTTATCTCCGCCATCACAGCCCAGAACTCGGTGGCGGTGAAGATGGTTGACCCCGTGCTGATGCAGACCTTCACCGCCCAGATCGACGCCCTTGGCGTCGATCTGCCGCCCGCCGCCATCAAGATCGGCCTGCTGCCGACCCGGCTCCATGTGGAGGTATTGGCCCGCCGACTGGCAACTATCGAGGCCCCCTTCGTGGTCTACGACCCGGTGGCCATCGCGAGCACCGGCACCCCGATGGCGGAGCCCAATATGCTGGAGGCGGTGCGCGAGCAGCTGTTGCCACGTCTGTCGCTTATCACCCCCAACGGCCCCGAACTGGAAGCCCTGACCGGCATTCCCGCGACCAGCCCTGTGCTGGTGCGCTTCGCCGCCCAGCGGCTGCGCGAACTGGGCGCCCGCGCCGTGCTGGTCAAGGGCGGCCATCTGGGTTGGAGCGGTGAGCTCTGCCTCGACTACTACCAGGACGAGACCCGCGAATTCTGGCTGGCGGCGCCGCGCCTGAATACCCGCCACGGCCACGGCACCGGCTGCTGCTACGCCAGCGCCATAGCCGCCGTGGTGGCGCAGGATTATCCGGTGGAGGACGCCATCACCCTGGCGCGTGCCTACCTGCAACAGGGGCTGGCGGCGGCGCAGGGGGTGGGCGCAGGCCCGGGGCCCATCGCCCATCTCGGCTGGCCAGCCGATCTTGCCCACTTCCCCCGCGCCGTGTTGGCGGGATCAACCCTCGATCGCCGCTTCGGACTTTATCAGACAAGCAGCGCCCGCCTGCCGGATGGCCCCTTCGCGCCGACCGAACACAACCTCGGCCTCTATCCGGTGGTCGATTCGGTCAAGTGGCTGCGCCGCCTGCTGGGGCAGGGGGTCAAGACCATCCAGCTGCGGATCAAGAATCTGCCTGCCGCAGAGGTAGCACCGGCCATTCGTGATGCGGTAGCGCTCGGTCGCCGCCATGGGGCACGACTCTTTATCAACGACTACTGGCAGCAGGCCATCGAGGCAGGCGCCTGGGGCGTGCATCTGGGGCAGGAGGATATGGAGACCGCCGATCTCGCCGCCATTCAGGCCGCCGGACTGCGCCTTGGCATCTCCACTCACGGCTACTTCGAGCTGATGCGGGCCCGCGAGCTGGCCCCCTCCTATATGGCGCTGGGTCATATCTTCCCGACCAACACCAAGGCGATGCCTTCCCGCCCGCAGGGGCTGGTGCGGCTGCACCGCTACCGCGCCCTGATGTGCGACTGGCCGACGGTGGCCATCGGCGGCATCAGCGAGGAGCGGGTGGCGGCGGTCAAGGGGAGTGGGGTCGGCAGCATCGCGCTGGTCTCGGCCATCACTGCCAGTGACGACTGGCAGGGGGCGACCGAGCGGCTGCTGGCGGCCGTGGGGGCAGGGGATGAGCCGCGTTCAGCCACTGTTATACGGGAGGCTGAACATGCTCTCTGATGCGGAATACCTCAGATATGGCCGCCAGCTGATGCTGGCGGAAGTGGGTGAAGAAGGGCAGGCACGGCTCAAGGATAAATCGGTGCTGATCGTCGGTCTCGGCGGGCTCGGCTCGCCGCTGGCCCTCTATCTGGCCGGAGCCGGGGTGGGCACCTTGTGGCTGGCCGATGGCGACACGGTCGATTCCAGCAATCTGCCGCGCCAGATCCTGTTCGATAGCGAGGCGGTCAATCACTCCAAGGCGGAGCTGGCCCGCGAGCGCTTGGCCGCCCACAATCCGCTGGTGGAGCTGATTGCCATCAACCAGCGGCTCGATGCCGCCAGCCTGCCGGAGTTTGTGGCCGAGGTAGATCTGGTGATCGACAGCTGCGACAACCTCGCCACCCGCCAGGCCATCAACGCCGCCTGCGTGGCTCAGGGCAAGCCCTGGATCTCCGCCGCCGCAGTGGGTTGGCAGGGGCAGCTGATGGCGCGAACCAGCAGCGATCACGCCTGCTACGCCTGCCTCTATCCGCTGGATACCAAGATCGCCGAGCGCTGCGAGACCAGCGGCGTCACCGGCCCGCTGGTCGGGGTGGTGGGCTCTTTGCAGGCGCTGGAGGCGCTGAAACTGCTGCTCGGGATGCCAAGCCCGGTCGCCGGCACATTGCGCCGTTTCGATGCTTTGGCCCATCAGTGGCAGACCCTCACTCTGGCCCCCGACCCCGATTGCCCGGTCTGCGGGCAGCGCCGATGCCCGACACACGATAAGGAGATCACCCCATGACCCTCACCATTCGACTCAACGATAAAGCCCAGCCGCTGGCGGCAGGGCAGAGCGTGGCCGACCTGCTGGCGGCGCAAGAAGTTAATCCACAGGGCGTAGCGGTGGCCCTTAACGGCGCCGTGCTGCCCCGTGGCCGCTGGGCCGAAACCCGTCTCAATGACGGGGACGAACTTCACCTCTTTACCGCCATTGCGGGAGGCTGACCCATGATGCTCACAGTCCCATCTTCGAGCGTTCTGCCTTGCGGCGGGGCCTCATCTCTTCTTATCGCAGTGGCCGGAGGCTGACATGCTGACAATTGCCGATCACACCTTCTCGTCGCGCCTCTTCACCGGCACCGGCAAGTTTGCCCGCCCGGAACTGATGGCCGCCGCCATTGAGGCGAGCGGCTCCCAGCTCGTCACCATGGCCATCAAGCGGCTCGAACCGGGCAAGGCCCACGACGATATCCTGAGCCCCTTGCTGCAACTCGGGGTCAAGCTGCTGCCCAACACCTCCGGCGCCAAGACCGCCGCCGAGGCGGTATTTGCCGCCCACCTCGCCCGCGAGGCGCTGGGGACGAACTGGCTCAAGCTGGAGATCCACCCCGACCCGCGCTATCTCTTGCCCGATCCCATCGAGACGCTGAAAGCCGCCGAGCAGCTGGTGAAAGAGGGCTTTGTGGTGCTGCCCTACTGCGGCGCCGACCCCGTGCTGTGCAAACGGCTCGAAGAGGTGGGCTGCGCCGCCGTGATGCCGCTCGGCGCGCCTATCGGCTCGAACCAGGGACTGGTGACCCGGGAGTTTCTCTCCATCATCGTCGAGCAGGCCAATGTGCCCGTGGTGGTGGATGCGGGCATAGGTGCCCCGAGCCACGCCGCCGCCGCCTTTGAGCTGGGCGCCGACGCCGTGCTGGTCAATACCGCCATTGCCGTCAGCGGAGACCCGGTCGCCATGGGCCGCGCCTTCGCGTTGGCCTGTGAGGCAGGACGTAGCGCCTATAAGGCGGGCCTGGGGGCGCGCGGCGTGCAGGCCCAGGCTTCCAGCCCGCTGACCGATTTTCTGGGGGCGCTATGAGTCATGATGCGGGCTCAGGGCGAGAGCCAATGGCAATGGCCTCTTCCTCGGTTTCTCCCGAGGCTGATGTGTTTAGCCCCCCTCTCCCTCTGGGAGAGGGGCTGGGGGTGAGGGCAGAGGCTGATTCGGTGCTTGAAGGAGGCGAGTTCTGCGCTCCTCCCCCTCCCAAGGGGGAGGCCGGGAGGGGGTTGGATTTTGCCAATCGTTGGCAGGAGCTTGATTGGGACGATATCGGCATGCAGATCCGCGGCAAAACTGCCGCCGACGTGGCGCGAGCGCTAAGCGCACCCCGCCGCACCCTGGCGGACTTTATGGCGCTGATCTCGCCGGCCGCCGAGGCGTTTTTGCCGCAGATGGCGGCCGAGGCCGAACGCCTCACCCGCCAGCGTTTTGGCAACACCATCGGCTTCTATGTGCCGCTCTATCTGTCGAACCTGTGCGCCAACGACTGCACCTACTGCGGCTTCTCCATGAGCAACCGCCTCAAGCGCAAGACCTTGAATAGCGAGGAGATTGAGCGCGAGTGTCTGGCCATCAAGGCACGGGGCTTTGACAGCGTGCTGCTGGTGACCGGCGAACACGAGCACAAGGTGGGGCTCGGCTATTTTCGCGAGGTGATGCCCATCATCCGCCGTCACTTCAGCACGGTAGCGATGGAGGTGCAGCCCCTCTCGCAAGACGAATACGCCGAGCTCAAGACTCTCGGCCTCGACTCCGTCATGGTCTATCAGGAGACCTACCACGCCCCCACCTATGCCCGCCACCACCTGCGCGGCAACAAGCAGGACATCGCATGGCGCCTAGCTACACCGGATCGGCTCGGCCGTGCCGGCATCGACAAGATAGGGCTGGGGGCGCTGATCGGTCTCTCCTCAGACTGGCGTGCCGACAGCTACTTCGTCGCCGAGCACCTCGCCTGGCTTGAGCGCCACCACTGGCAGAGCCGCTACTCGCTCTCCTTCCCACGCCTGCGCCCCTGCACCGGTGGGCTGGAGCCTTCCGTCATCATGTCGGATCGCCAGCTGGCCCAGCTAATCTGCGCCTGGCGCCTCTTCTCGCCGACCCTGGACTTGTCCCTCTCGACCCGGGAATCGCCGGCGTTTCGCAACGGCGCGGTGCGCCTTGGCATTACCCAGATGTCGGCCGAGTCGCGTACCCAGCCGGGTGGCTATGCCGAGGGGGATAAAGAGGAGCTGGAGCAGTTCGCCATCCACGACGACAGATCCCTCGGCGAGGTGGCCGCCGCCGTCCGGCAGGCGGGGTTGCAGCCGGTGTTCAAGGACTGGGAACCCTTCCTGGGCCGATAGGGGCGGCCACGCCCCTTTGCCGGTGGCATCCGAGCGTTCAGCCAGACGCCGTGCCTGTGGCAAGCAGGCACGGCTGCGCCGTACAATCGTAGGGTCGATTAGCCGGTAGGCGTAATCGTCCGCTTTGCATTTTTTGGGGATGGTAGACGGCTCGGCTACACCGAGCAGGACGCGAGGCCGCTGGCCTCGAAAGGGTTTCGCCCGCCCTTCGGGCTTGGGCGAGTAACTTTTCTTTGCATGGCCAAAGAAAAGTTACCAAAAGAAAGGCCACCCCCGCCAATCCGACCGCTACGCGGTTTCCCTCGGGTCAGGTGCAAGGTCGGACGGACCGCCGCAGACGGCACATCCCTGTGCCGGCTGCGTCTGCGCCATCATCCCTGATGGCGCTCCTGACCTTGCTCCTTCCCCTCGGCGGATTGGAGGGGGAACCAAAACCGTGCCCACCATCACCTCAGGGGGGAATCGTAGGTCTCAATCAATAGAGCAAACTACAACGACAACAAATGGGATAGTTATGATAAGAGGTGTATTTTACATCGTTCATTGCATCCAACGGATGCTTGACTTCCAATTTCAGGTCGTCTGGAAAAACTGAATATAATTATCTTGGCCTCATGAGGTTTATAATTCAGATTCAATGTTTAAACATCTAGCTTCATCTCGAATTTGCTTTTGTAGTGTTCTTTTTTGAATTTTTCTTTCCTCTTTTAGTGGGTGGTTAATAAAGTGTTGTTTGTATGACTTTATCAGTCCGGAGTCATTGCTTTCATGTACTAATTTTAGTAAGTCATCCCCATCAAAAAAATTAATTGTATATTTAGATGTTTCAGTGTTTTTATTATCAATTAAAGTTTTAGCTTGTTCTGTTATTTTTCCACTAGTCCAAAGTTCAAAACGATAAGGAAGTCTACTCCATTCAGAATGAGTCTTGATGAAACTGTTTATTACTGGTATCCGTTCATTAATCCACTTTTCAACTTCACTGTCATCCGGGAATTCAGATAATAAGTGCGACACTCATGGATGAATGGCGAGAGGTGGCCAACTGATGATTGGTGGTACCCTTATGCTCGCCAAAGTAAAAGCAGTATCACCATGAGCTATCAGCAGTTGACCGAGGGGCAACGATACCAGTTATCGGTGCTTCGCGCACAGGGGATGTCCATCCTTGCCACCGCACGCGCCATTGGCGTTCATCGCTCCACCCTCTACCGGGAGCTGCGTCGTAACGCCGGGCCGCAGGGCTACCAGCCAGACAATGCGCATCAGCACGCCACCCACCGACGGGCCAGTGCGGCCAAATCTCGGCTATCTGCCGATGTCATCCAGTTTGTCGAGCTGACACTCGCCTGGTGGTGGAGCCCGGAGCAGATA
>NZ_JBFODS010000039.1:0-37699 GCF_040908445.1 Aeromonas sp. R10-2
ATACGGCGCGACCCTTGATCCACTTACGCGTACAGCGGGTTGACCTTGTCGGCATCGATGCCGTACTTGGCGATGGCGTCGGCCACAACCTGCTTGTCTACCTCGCCGCGCTTGGCCAGTTCGGTCAGAGCAGCAACCACCACGTAGAACTCGTTCACTTCGAAGTGACGACGCAGGTTGGCACGGCTGTCGGAACGGCCGTAACCGTCGGTACCCAGCACGCGGTAGTTCTCGGTCGGAACGAAGGCGCGAACCTGATCGGCGAAGGACTTCATGTAGTCGGTCGCAGCGATGGTGGCTTCGGAACCCAGTACCTGAGCGATGTACGGTACGCGAGCTTCGGCAGTCGGGTGCAGCATGTTCCAGCGATCCGCGTCCTGACCGTCACGGGCCAGCTCGTTGAAGGAGGTGACGCTGAACACATCGGAACCGATGCCGTACTCGCTGGCCAGGATCTGGGCAGCCTTGCGCACGTGACCCAGGATGGAACCACAACCCAGCAGCTGAACTTTCGCCTTGGCACCGGCGACGGATTCCAGCTTGTAGATACCCTTGCGGATGCCTTCCTCGGCGCCTTCCGGCATAGCCGGCATGGCGTAGTTCTCGTTCAGGGTGGTGATGTAGTAGAACACGTTCTCCGGGTTCTCACCGTACATGCGGCGCAGGCCGTCCTGTACGATCACCGCCACTTCATAGGCGTAGGACGGGTCGTAGGAGATGCAGTTCGGGATGGTGTTCGCCAGGATGTGGCTGTGACCATCTTCGTGCTGCAGACCTTCGCCGTTCAGGGTAGTACGACCGGAGGTTGCACCCAGCAGGAAGCCACGGGCTTGCTGGTCACCGGCTGCCCACGCCATGTCGCCGATCCGCTGGAAGCCGAACATGGAGTAGTAGATGTAGAACGGGATCATCGGGCAGTCGTTGGTGCTGTAAGAGGTCGCAGCAGCCAGCCAGGAGGACATGGCGCCCAGCTCGTTGATACCGTCTTGCAGAACCTGACCCTGCTTGTCTTCCTTGTAGTAGGAGACGATGTCGCGGTCTTGCGGGGTGTACTGCTGACCGTGCGGGCTGTAGATACCGATCTGGCGGAACAGACCTTCCATACCGAAGGTACGGGCTTCATCGGCCAGGATCGGAACGATACGCTTGCCGATGGACTTGTCTTTCAGCATCACGTTCAGGGAACGCACGAACGCCATGGTGGTGGAGATTTCGCGCGCCTGCTCACCCAGCAGCGGACCGAAGGCATCCAGCGCCGGGATTTCCAGCTTGGTGGTGCTTTCACGCAGACGGGTCGGCACATAGCCTTTCAGGGCAGTGCGACGGTCGTGCAGGTATTTGTGCTCGGCAGAACCGGCTTCGATCTTCAGGTAAGGCAGATCGGCCAGCTGTTCGTCGGCCACCGGCAGGTTGAAGCGGTCACGCAGGTGACGCACGGAGTCCAGCTCCATCTTCTTGACCTGGTGAGCGATGTTCTTGCCTTCGGCCGCTTCACCCATGCCGTAACCCTTGATGGTCTTGGCCAGAATAACGGTCGGCTTGCCCTTGGTCTGGGTCGCCTTGTTGAATGCAGCGAACAGTTTGCGAGGATCGTGACCACCGCGGTTCAGGGCGAAGATCTCCTCGTCGGTCATATCTTTGACCAGCGCGGCAGTTTCCGGATAACGGTTGAAGAAGTGCTCGCGGATGTAGCCACCGTCGCGGGACTTCATGGTCTGGTAGTCACCGTCCACGGTCTCGTTCATCAACTGGATCAGCTTGCCGGAAGTGTCTTTCTTCAGCAGCTCATCCCACTTGCGGCCCCAGATAACCTTGGTGACATCCCAACCGGCGCCAGCAAACAGGCCTTCCAGCTCGTTGATGACCTTGCCGTTACCGACAACCGGACCATCCAGACGCTGCAGGTTGCAGTTGACCACGAACACCAGGTTGTCGAGCTTTTCACGCACGGCAACGGTCAGGGCACCCTTGGCTTCCGGCTCGTCCATCTCGCCGTCACCCAGGAAGGCGTAAACGGTCTGCTCGGAGCAATCCTTGATGCCACGGTCGGTCAGGTACTTCAGGAAGCGAGCCTGATAGATGGCGGCGATGGGGCCCAGCCCCATGGAGACGGTCGGGAACTGCCAGAAGTCCGGCATCAGTTTCGGGTGCGGATAGGAAGGGATACCCTTGCCGTCCACTTCCTGACGGAAGTTGTCCAACTGCTCTTCGGTCAGACGACCTTCAGCAAAGGCGCGAGCATAGATGCCCGGAGAGATGTGACCCTGGAAGTAAACCAGATCGCCACCGTCCTTCTCGTTGCGGGCACGGAAGAAGTGGTTGTAGCAGACTTCGTAGATGGTCGCGGAAGAAGCGAAGGAAGACATGTGACCACCCAGGTCCAGGTCTTTCTTGGAGGCGCGCAGCACGATCATCATGGCATTCCAGCGGATGATGGCGCGAATGCGGCGTTCCATTTCCAGGTCGCCCGGGTAAGCCGGCTCGTCGCTGGACGGGATGGTGTTGATGTAGTCGCGGTTTGCCTTGGCAGCCACGTCCACACCGCTTGCGCGGGCTTTCTCGGCCAACTGTTCAAGGATGAACTGAGCGCGTTGCGGACCCTCTTCACGCAGCAGGGATTCCAGAGAGGCAAGCCACTCCAGCGTTTCTATCGGGTCCACATCGTTCTTCAGGATATCAGACATGGCTGGTTCCTATGTTGTTGTGATTGCACGGCATTGCACGGCGAAGGGCGCAAGCATTCGACAATAAAGCCTTGTGGGATTAGTTTTCCTGCTGACGGATCCGACGCATGGATCGCTGGATCCGGCTGTCTTCCCTCTGCATATCCAACAAGGTGTCCTCGATAAAGGCCAGGTGCTCATGACAAGCTGTTCTGGCCCGCTCCGGAGCCCCCGAAAGAATAGCCTCGATCAGATTCGCGCGATGGCGACGTATCTTGGCTACCACTCCCGGGCGGCGATTCAAAATCTCGTTATTCTGCAGAATGTTCTGCTCGAGCATCGGGCTCATGGCCCGCAGCAGGTGCAGCAGCACCACGTTGTGGGACGCCTCGGCCACCGCCAGATAGAACTGGGTCACGGCTGCCGATTCAGCCACCAGCGAGCCCGACTGGCCCGCCTCTTCGATGGTGGTTTGCACCTGACGAATGCGCTCGAAATCAGACCCGGTTCCCCGCAAGGCCGCGTAGTAGGCACAGATGCCTTCCAGCGCATGGCGAAACTCCAGCAGGTCATACCGGGCTTCCGGGTGGGTACTGAGCAGTTCGAACAGGGGATCGGCCATTCCCTTGCTCAGGGCATTCTGCACATAAGTGCCGCCGCCCTGACGGCGATAAAGCAACCCGCGCGCTTCCAGCCGCTGGATGGCTTCGCGCAAGGAGGGGCGCGATACCTGAAACTGGATGGCGAGTTCCCGCTCGGGAGGCAATTTCTGCCCCGGCTGCAGGCTGCCTTCCAGAATCATCTGTTCCAGCTCGGCGACAATGGAGTCGGCCAACTTGGGTTGCGTAATCTTGCGATAGGGCATGAGGCTACTTTGTTAAATTGGTATTACCAATTTCATGGATGGGGCGAAAATTAGCAGAGCCCTTTTGAAAAGTCCACCCAAAAGATGATCTGAGTCAAGAATCAACCCCACCACTTAAGGGGTAAAACAGGGCAAACATGATTTAGCTCATAGAAAATGGTCTGACCAATATTCTTGACGGCGCTCACAAATAACATCTGCGCAACCGGATACAAAAATGGCCTGCCAGATCGGCAAGCCATTGATTTTAAAATCCAAACTAAATTTTAATAATTACTTTAGCTGTTTAGCAGCTGCCGGTAGTAATCCCACTGAAAACTGGCTCCGGGATCCGTCTTGCGCCCCGGCGCGATGTCGCAATGGCCGACAATTTTTTCGTGGGTAATCGCCGGATAGCGCTCCGAGATGGCTCGGGTGAGCTCCGCCAGCGCCCGGTACTGAGCCTCGGTATAGGGGGTTTCGTCAGTCCCTTCCAGCTCGATGCCAATGGAGAAGTCATTACATGCCTCCCTCCCCTGCCAGCTCGAGACACCTGCATGCCAGGCGCGCGCGCCAAACGGTACATACTGCACCAGCTCGCCATCACGGCGGATCAGGCAGTGTGCCGAAACCCGCAGCTGATGGATACCGGCAAAATAGGGATGAGCCTCCGGGTCGAGTCGTCCCATAAAGAGATCGTCGATAAAGGGACCGCCAAACTCCCCAGGCGGCAGGCTGATGCCATGAACCACCAGCAGGGAGATATCATCCGGCGCTGCCCGTTCGTTGTGATGGGGAGAAGGCACCCGGCGCGCCTGCTGGCACCAGCCTGCGGCATCGATAGAGAAACAAGGTTGCGAAGCGAGTTGAGTCATCGGCTACTCGAGTTGGCTGATAAATGGCGAGAAAACGAAGATACCTGATAGGCAACCCGGCACCAACTCACTGAATCAACGGGAAATGGTATGTTAGGCTGAGTCATCTTCCGCTCGATATGGATGGGGTATGCAGCACACGGCACGCTGGATGTGGTTACTGGCCTGGCTCTCTTTGATGGGCCTGCTGACCCTCTATTTTCACTCCCGCAACCAACCAAGTGTCACTGCCAGCGGCGAGCTGTTGCTGCGGGCCGACCAGAGCGGCCACTATCGTCTGGAGGGTGCCATCAACGGCCAGCCGGTGCAACTGCTGCTCGATACCGGCGCCACTCGCATCACCATCCCGCAGCAGGTTGCCGAGCGGCTCGGCCTGACCGCTTATGGCAGCAGCCAGGTCAATACTGCCGCGGGACAGATCCGGGTCGGCAACGGCACCATCGAAACGCTGGCGATGGGACCATTGACCTTGTACGATCTGGCCATCTTTATCAATCCGGCGGCAGACGGTGACGAAGTGCTGGTTGGCATGAACGCCCTCGGTCGGCTGGAGCTGGTTCAAAAGGAGCGGCAACTGCTGCTCAGACCCTTGCAGGAATAAGGCATGTTTCAACAGGATGTCAGCCGCGCCGTGCGCGCCGCACTACTCGAAGATCTGGGCGATGCCCTCACCACGCTGGACCAACCGGACGCCAGCGCCGATATCACCGCCCAGCTGATCCCGGCGGATCGGATGGCCACTGCCCGGGTCATCACCCGTGAAGCAGGAGTATTCTGCGGCCAGCCTTGGGTGGATGAAGTCTTCCTGCAACTGAAGGCCCAGCTCGGTGGCGAAGTGAAGGTGGAGTGGAAGGTGCAGGATGGGGAAGTGCTCTCCCCCAATCAGGAGCTGTTCCGCCTCCATGGCCCTGCCCGCTTGCTGCTGACCGGCGAACGCAATGCGCTGAACTTTGTCCAGACCCTCTCCGGCGTCGCCACCCTCACCGCCCGCTATGTGGCTGAACTGGAAGGCACCGACTGTCGTCTGCTCGATACCCGCAAGACCATCCCCGGGCTGCGCACGGCACAGAAGTACGCGGTCACCTGCGGCGGCGGCAAGAATCACCGTATCGGCCTCTACGACGCTTACCTCATCAAAGAGAACCATATCCTCGCCTGTGGCGGCATTGCCGAGGCAATTAGCGAGGCTCGTCATCTCAATCCGGGCAAACCGGTGGAGGTGGAAGTGGAATCACTGGCAGAGCTGGAACAGGCGCTGGCGGCAAAGGCCAATATCGTGATGCTCGACAACTTCGACGTGACCATGATGCGGGAAGCGGTCGCCATCAATCAGGGCCGCGCCAAGCTGGAAGTCTCCGGCAATGTGACCCTCGACACTCTGGCCGAGTTTGCGGCCACCGGCGTCGATTTTATCTCGGTCGGGGCGCTCACCAAGCATGTACGGGCGCTCGATCTCTCCATGCGCTTTATCCAGCAGTGAGATTCACCCCGCAGGCCTGAGCAAATACTCGACCTAACCGGATAAACAACTTGCAAAAGGCGCCATGGGCGCCTTTTCTTTATGCAGGATCCATCAGCAAAGGAGTGTAATGACGGACCCGCTTTCACCCGTAACAAAGAGTCATAAGAAGCCACTTATTTTATGACTCGCATCAAGTTTTTGGTAAATGACATGAAAGTAGTTAACAAAGGCAGCAATCTCTGTTGCCACCCCTGACAGCTCGGATAAGATACTGACGTGCGGATGATTTTCCACCGACACTTCCCAGGAACCAAGGATAAAAGGATATTTCAAATGAAGAAGCAATCGGGTTTTACCCTTATTGAACTGATGATCGTGGTCGCAATCGTGGCCATTCTGGCGGCGGTAGCACTGCCGGCTTATCAGAGTTACACCCAGAAAGCTCGCTTTACAGAAGTTATATCAGCGACCGGTGCAGTAAAAACATCTATGGAAGTGTGTTATCAAACAGCTACTGACGTTACAACCTGCGGAACCGCTGCCAATGCCACTGTAAGTGGTGCATATCCGAGCGGAGTTGTACAGAGCGTTGTTGCTAGCGTCTCAGGCTCTTCTCCGACTATTATCGCTACTGGTACAACCTCTGGAGCACCTGGTACCTATACCATGACCGGTACTGTAACAGGCACCAAGATTAGTTGGAACGCTGTCTGCAGCCCTGCAAATCTCTGCTAATACATGACCTCTAGTCCCAATAGCGGCCTGGCGTTAAGCCTGGCCGCCTCTTCACTGATCAGTGAAGAGGATTCCCAGCGCTATCTAAGCCAGGCCAAGGCCCAGCGCAAACCCTTTGTGACATTTCTGATAGAAAACGAGATCCTTGACAGCAAGGCGCTCGCCGATTTTTGCGAGCTGGAGTATGGGGTACCTCTGCTGGATCTTGCCGCCTTCGATTTGGCCGAGATTCCGCAGAAGTACCTCAATCAGAAGCTGATTGAGAAACACCACGTCCTGCCCATCTACACCCAGGGCCACACCCTCTATATCGCCATGTCGGACCCGACCAATGTCTCGGCGTTGGAGGACTTTGGCTTCAGCTTCGGCCTTCATACCGAAGCACTGCTGGTAGAGGAAAACAAGCTCACCGCCGCCATCGGCAAGCTGCTGGAGAGTGAAAACGACGCCCTCGGCATGGAGGATATCGACGAATCCGAGATTTCGGATCTCGAGGTCTCCGACGAGAACAGTCGGCTGGACGAGAGCGTCAATACCGCTGATGACGATGCACCCATCGTCAAGTACATCAACAAAATCCTGATGGATGCCATCAAGCGCGGTGCCTCCGACCTGCACTTCGAGCCCTATGAGTTCAAGTATCGGGTGCGCTTTCGCATCGATGGCATTCTGCATGAAATTGCTACCCCGCCGGTCAACCTCTCCAACCGTTTCTCTGCCCGCCTCAAGGTCATGGCGCGGCTCGATATTGCCGAACGGCGGCTGCCGCAGGATGGCCGCATCAAGCTGAAGCTGTCGCGCAACAAGTCGATGGATATGCGGGTCAATACCCTGCCCACCATGTGGGGGGAGAAGATCGTTATCCGTCTGCTCGACTCCTCGGCGGCACGCCTTAATATCGAGCAACTCGGCTTTGATGACCGGCAGAAGGCGCAGTACCTGCGCGCCCTCTCCAAGCCACAGGGGATGATCCTGGTGACTGGCCCCACCGGCTCGGGCAAAACGGTCTCGCTCTATACCGGCCTCAATATTCTCAACACCACCGAGGTAAATATCTCTACCGCCGAAGATCCGGTGGAGATCAACCTGCCCGGCGTCAACCAGGTGCAGGTCAACCCCAAGGCGGGGCTCACCTTTGCCAGCGCCTTGCGATCCTTCTTGCGGCAAGACCCGGATGTGGTGATGGTGGGGGAAATTCGCGATCTCGAAACCGCCGAGATCGCCATCAAGGCTGCCCAGACCGGCCACCTGGTGCTCTCCACCCTGCATACCAACTCCGCCGCCGAGACCCTGACCCGGATGATGAACATGGGGGTACCGGCTTTCAACATCGCCTCCTCGGTGACCCTGATCATGGCCCAGCGGCTGGCCCGTAAACTATGCGACCACTGCAAAGCGCCGGAAGTGGTGCCGGAAGCCGAACTGCTGGAGCTGGGCTTTACGCCGCAGCAGTTGGCGGCCGGGCTGCGACTGTTCAAACCGGTCGGCTGCAAGGAGTGTTCCGGCGGCTACAAGGGGCGGATCGGCATATACGAAATCATGCTGATGTCGGAGAACATCGCCAAATTGATCATGCAAGGGGCAAACTCCCTGCAAATCGCAGCTATCGCGCAGAAAGAGGGGATGCGTACCCTGCGTACCTCAGGACTGGAGAAGGCCCGGCTCGGGGTCACCAGTCTGGCCGAGGTCAATCGGGTCACCACCAACTGATCCATGTGGCGGAACGACCCGCCGGTTTGGTTGGCACAAAGCATCATTCACCCACAAACTCGCTATGGATGACAACCCGAGCGACAGAATAATCAGGTATTAAAGTGACCGGGCTGGCGCCAAGAAGGTACCACCCACCCTATCAGTACCCCGCAGGCATCAAGCCAGTCGGGCACCTTGACCAGGTTGGTGACGTGCGGAGTCCGACTCTGACAACCAACCCCATTGCAGGATGCAAAGATGGCAACCCTAACGAAAAAGAACAATGCCCCCAAGAAAGTCTTCGCCTTCCGCTGGCACGGGGTAAACCGCAAGGGGCAGAAGGTCTCCGGCGAGCTACAGGCCGACAGCATCAACACCGTCAAGACCGAACTGCGCAAGCAGGGGGTCAACGTCACCAAGGTAGCCAAGAAATCCCAGGGGCTCTTCTCCAAGGGCGGCGCCAAGATCAAGCCGATGGATATCGCCATCGTCTCACGCCAGATCACCACCATGCTCTCCGCCGGTGTACCGCTGGTGCAGAGCCTGCAGATTATCGCCCGCAGCCACGAGAAAGCCTCGATGCGCGAGCTGATGGGGCAGATTGCCGCCGATGTGGAGACCGGTACCCCCATGTCGGAGGCACTGCGCCGCCATCCCCTCTACTTTGATGATCTCTATTGCGATCTGGTGGAAGCCGGTGAGCAATCCGGTGCGCTGGAGACCATCTACGACCGTATCGCCACCTATCGGGAAAAATCGGAAGCGCTCAAGTCGAAGATCAAAAAGGCGATGTTCTACCCCACCATGGTCATTCTGGTCGCCATCGTGGTCACCTCCATCCTGCTGCTGTTCGTCATTCCGCAGTTCGAGGATATCTTCAAGAGCTTCGGCGCCGAGCTGCCGGTGTTCACCCAGTTTGTTATCGGCATCTCCCGCTTTATGCAGAACTGGTGGTATGTCTTCTTTGGTGGCACGGCCCTTGGCATCTTCCTTTACGTGCGGGCCTGGCGGGCCTCCCAGAAGGTGAAAGACAATACCGACAAGTTCGTCCTCACCATTCCGGTGGTCGGAATGATCCTGCACAAGGCGGCCATGGCCCGCTTTGCCCGCACCCTGTCGACCACCTTCTCCGCCGGTATTCCGCTGGTGGATGCGCTGATTTCGGCAGCAGGGGCCTCGGGTAACTATGTCTATCGCACCGCCGTCATGGCGATCCGCAACGAGGTGGTGGCCGGTATGCAGATCAACGTGGCGATGCGCACCGTCGATCTCTTCCCCGACATGGTGATCCAGATGGTGATGATCGGTGAGGAGTCCGGCGCCATCGATGATATGCTCTCCAAGGTCGCCACCATCTTCGAGCAGGAGGTGGATGATCTGGTCGATGGCCTCACCAGCCTGCTGGAACCCCTCATCATGGTGGTGCTCGGGGTGCTGGTCGGCGGCATGGTTATCGCCATGTACCTGCCCATCTTCAAGCTTGGCGACGTGGTAGGCTGATTTATCAGGGCATGGCACCACAACCATGCCCTCCCCCTCATTCAATAACTGACGGTTGGTTATGACACTTCTTCTCGAGCTGGCTCACAGCTTGCCCTGGCTCTACTTCTCGCTGGTTTTTCTTTTCTCCCTGATGATCGGCAGCTTCCTTAACGTAGTGATCCACCGCTTGCCCATCATGCTGGAGCGGGAGTGGCAGGCCGAGTATCGCGGCTACTTTTCCCCCGATGAGGAGGCCACTGCGCCAGAGCGCTACAACCTGATGGTCCCCCGCTCTGCATGCCCTCACTGTGGCCACGCCATCACTGCGCTTGAGAACATCCCGCTGTTGAGCTGGCTCTGGCTCAAAGGGCGTTGCCGTGACTGTCAGGCCCCCATCTCGGCCCGCTATCCGCTGGTAGAGCTGCTGACCGCCCTGCTCTCGGTGGCCGTTGCCATGGTCATAACGCCGGGCTGGGGCACACTGGCCGCCCTGTTGCTGACCTGGGTGCTGGTCGCCCTCACCTTTATCGATCTCGACAAGATGTTACTGCCCGACCAGCTCACCCTGCCACTGCTGTGGGGTGGGCTGCTGTTCAACCTGGCAGGCGGCTTCGTGCCGCTGGCGGATGCCGTGATCGGCGCCATGGTGGGCTATCTGGTGCTCTGGAGCCTCTACTGGGCTTTCAAGCTGCTAACCGGCAAGGAGGGGATGGGCTATGGCGACTTCAAGCTGCTGGCGGCACTGGGCGCCTGGCTCGGCTGGCAGGCGCTGCCCATAATTCTGCTGCTCTCATCCCTGGTCGGCGCAGTGATCGGCATCAGTCTGATCGCCTTGCACAAACACCATCAGGGCAAGCCCATTCCCTTCGGCCCCTACCTCGCCATCGCGGGCTGGATTGCACTGCTATGGGGCGATACCATCACCCGCTGGTATCTCTCTACCCTGCTTTGAGCAAGAGGCCCCATGTATGTAGTTGCTATCACAGGTGGTATCGGCAGCGGCAAGACCACTATCGCCAATCAGTTTGCCGCGCTGGGTATCGAGGTGGTGGATGCCGATGTGATCGCCCGCGAGGTCGTTGAGCCGGGCACCCCGGCCCTTGCCGCCATCGCCGACCATTTTGGCCCGGATGTGATTGATCCGAGCGGTCAACTCGACCGTCGCGCCCTGCGCGAGCGGGTCTTCAGCGACCCACAGGCCAAGGAGTGGCTCAATGCCCTACTTCACCCGCTTATTCGCAGCGAAATGCAGCGCCAATGTACCGCGGCCAGTTCTCCTTACTGCCTGCTGGTGGTGCCACTGCTGGTGGAGAACAAACTCACCGGCCTCGCCAACCGGGTGCTGGTGATCGATGTGGATGAAGCCACCCAGATTGAGCGCACCTGCCGCCGGGATGGGGTATCGGCCGAGCAGGCCCGGGCCATCATCGCCGCTCAGGCGAGCCGGTCGGAACGTCTCGCTGCGGCGGATGATGTCATCGAAAACCACAATGGCAGCGAAATGGCGATTAAAACGCGGATTTTGGCGCTGCACGAGACATATCTGGCAATTGCCTCTCAACAAGGCCGCCAAGTGTGAGTACACTAGGCCGGTTTATGGCTGGCCAGGATTAGGCATGATTTACGATTTCCCCCTCAATGAAAAAAGCCGGACCTATCTTCGTCTGGAGTCCCTGTTTTCCCAGATCCGCGACAATCTGGAGAGTGAACAATCCTGGGCACATATCGCCTTCTTCAAAGGGCTGTTCGATCTGCAGGAGTTGCTTGAGCGTGGTGACCTGCGCGCCGACCTCATCAAGGATCTGGAGCGTCTCGGCCAGCGTCTGAGCCACTGGGCCAGCCTGCCCGACGTCGATCTGGAGCAGATCAAACTGATGCAGCAAGAGAGCAGCCAGCTCTCCCGCAACCTGCTCAATTCACCACGCCCGGGTGCCCGCCTGAAAGAGGATCGTCTGCTCGGCTCCATTCGCCAGCGTTTCTCCATCCCCGGTGGCCTGTGTGCCTTCGATGTGCCGCAGCTACACCACTGGCTCGGTACCCCGGCCATCACCCGTCACCAGCAGATGCAGGGCTGGCTGAGCGACATTAACCTGCTGATGAATGCCATCACCCTGCTGCTGCGCCTGTGGCGTGAATCAGGCAGCTTCAGTGAGCAGGTTGCCAGCAACGGTTTCTTCCAGGACACCGCCGAGAGCGCCGAGCTGATCCGCATCAAGCTGCCGGGCAATCTGTTCTGCTACCCGACCCTGAGCGGCCACAAGAACCGCTTCGCCCTGCGCTTTCTGCCCACCGCAGAACAGCCGATTGGCGATGTGCCGTTCCAGCTCGCCTGCTGCTAAGGAGCGCTTATGGTCACCAAGGTAAAGTGCCCGACCTGTCAGAGCGAAGTGGAGTGGGGCCCGCAGAGTCCGTTCCGCCCCTTCTGCAGCAAGCGCTGCCAACTGATCGATCTTGGCGAGTGGGCCGATGAAGAGAAGCGGATCCCGGGGGAGATCAACCCGGATCTGCTGCCGGAGCCGGAAGAGGGCGATCAGTGGCTATAAGCCCTTGGTCACTCACCTCTGCAATATCAAAAAAGGGCCGATTGGCCCTTTTTTGATGCTTGTTGATTGCTACCGGCTCAAGCCTGCAGACCCTGTAGCCGCGCTACAATCGGGCCATTGGCATCGGGGAAGTGGTAGTTGTTCAGCTCGGCCACCGGCACCCACAGGCACTCCTGCCCCTCTTTGCCGAACGGCTCACCGCTGAAACGGGTCACCTTCCAGATATCCAGCAATACCTGCTTCTCGGGGTAGTCGTGCTGCAGTTCCATGAAGGGGGCACAATCCAATACTCGGATGCCGATCTCTTCCCACAGCTCCCGATCCAGCGCGGTAAGCAGATCCTCGCCCGACTCTACCTTGCCACCGGGAAACTCCCAGCGATCCCCCTGATGGCGATCAGAGGAGCGTCTGGCGATGAAGATATCGCCCCGTTCATTCTCGATGACGCCAACCGCCACCCAGATCCGTTTTTTCTGTTCCATCTTGGTACCTTTACACGCAATACATGACCGGGCCGTTCGATGCGCCCAACCTCTGGCTGGGTGAACGACCGATAATGCCTGATATCCGATAATCCTTTGCAAAGTGGCGCCACTACAGTGACTTCGCCACCTTCTGACAAAAACAAGGCGGGCACTTGGCCCGCCTGTTATGGCATAGCGTCGATCAGGTCAACTGACCGTGGCAGTGCTTGTACTTCTTGCCGGAACCGCACGGGCAGGGATCGTTGCGACCGACCTTCTGCTCGTCACGTACGAAGGTGGTGTGCCCCTCTTCGCCTGCGGCCTGTTCATCGGCCAGCTGGCTCTCGGCAGCGGCGTGGGTATAGGTGCGGGGAGCGGCTTCCGACTGCTGGCGTTGCTGCTCTTCCATCGCTTCCACATCGCGCTCCTGCACCTGAACACGGCTCAGGATGCTGACCACGTCGCGCTTGAGGGTTTCCAGCATCTGGGTGAACAGATCG
Organism: Aeromonas sp. R10-2; assembly: GCF_040908445.1. Lineage (NCBI taxonomy): Bacteria > Pseudomonadati > Pseudomonadota > Gammaproteobacteria > Aeromonadales > Aeromonadaceae > Aeromonas > Aeromonas sp. R10-2. Next base: position 13,261 of record NZ_JBFODS010000039.1, read on the forward strand.
AAGGATTCGCGCTTGTACTCCTGCTTGGGGTTCTTCTGGGCGTAACCGCGCAGATGGATGCCCTGACGCAGGTGATCCATGGCCGCCAGATGCTCTTTCCACAGACCATCCAGAGTTTGCAGCATCACTGCCTTCTCGAAGTTGCGCAGCACCTCTTTGCCGACCAGCTCTTCCTTGTGGGCATAGAGCTTGGTGGCTTCGTCCAGAATGCGCTCGCGCAGCTTCTCTTCATACAGCTTGTCATCTTCCGCCAGCCACTGCTGCAATGGCAGATCCAGCGCGAAGTCTGCCTTCAGGCGCGCTTCCAGGCCCGGCACGTCCCACATCTCTTCCAGAGACTGGGGCGGAATGTACTCGTCGATCACCGCGCCGTAGACGTCGTCACGGATAACGTGAATGGTCTCGGAGATGTCGCTGGTATCCAGCAGCTCGTTGCGCTGCTCGTAGACCACCTTGCGCTGGTCGTTGGCAACGTCATCAAACTCCAGCAAACTCTTGCGGATGTCGAAGTTGCGACCTTCCACCTTGCGCTGGGCATTTTCGATCGCCTTGGTGACCCACGGGTGCTCGATGGCTTCGCCCTCTTCCATGCCCAGCTTCTTCATCATGCCGGTCACGCGATCGGAGGCGAAGATCCGCATCAGGGTATCTTCCATGGAGAGGTAGAAACGGGAGGAGCCCGGGTCACCCTGACGACCGGAACGGCCGCGCAGCTGGTTATCGATACGACGGGATTCGTGACGCTCGGTGCCGATAATGTGCAGACCACCGGCGGCCAGCACCGCATCGTGACGCACCTGCCAGGCAGCTTTCAGCTCTGCAATCTGCTCGCTGGTCGGGTTCTCCAGCTTGGCAATCTCTGCCTGCCAGTTACCGCCCAACACAATGTCGGTACCACGACCGGCCATGTTGGTGGCGATAGTGACCGCGCCAGTCTGACCGGCCTGGGCGACGATCTCCGCTTCCATGGCGTGGAACTTGGCGTTCAGCACCTTGTGCGGGATCTTCTCCTTGGTCAGGATGCCGGAGAGCAGCTCGGAGTTCTCGATAGAGACTGTACCAACCAATACAGGCTGGCCCTTGGCCACGCACTGACGGATATCTTCGATGATGGCGGCATACTTCTCATTGGCGGTCAGGTAGACCAGATCGCCCATGTCCTTGCGCACCATTGGCTTGTTGGTCGGGATAACTACGGTATCCAGGCCATAAATCTGCTGGAATTCAAAGGCTTCTGTATCCGCAGTACCTGTCATCCCCGCCAGCTTGTTGTAGAGACGGAAGTAGTTCTGGAAGGTGATGGATGCCAGCGTCTGGTTCTCGTTCTGGATCTTCACCCCTTCCTTCGCTTCAACGGCCTGATGCAGACCATCTGACCAGCGACGACCCGGCATGGTACGGCCAGTGTGCTCGTCAACAATGACGATCTCGTCTTTCTGGACGATGTAGTCCACGTTGCGCTCAAACAGGGTATGGGCGCGCAGACCTGCGTTGACGTGGTGCAGCAGGCTGATGTTAGAGGCGGAGAACAGGGAGTCGTTCTCGTCCAGCAGCCCCTCTTTCTTGAGCAGCTCTTCCACGAAGATCTGACCGTTTTCGGTCAGCAGGGCCTGACGGTTCTTCTCGTCTACTGTGTAGTGACCGTCGCCGGTGTACTCTTCGGTGTCTTCCTTGTCCTGCTTGACCAGCAGCGGGATCAGCTTGTTGACGCGGATATAGAGCTCTGAGCTGTCTTCAGCCGGGCCGGAGATGATGAGCGGAGTACGGGCTTCATCGATAAGCACCGAGTCCACCTCATCCACCAGCGCGTAGTTGAGCGGGCGCTGTACCCGCTGCTCCGGCGAGAACGCCATGTTGTCGCGCAGGTAGTCAAAACCGAATTCGTTGTTGGTACCATAGGTGATGTCGGCGGCGTAGGCGTCACGCTTCTGGGACGCATCCATACCGGGCACATTGCAATCGACTGTCATGCCGAGGAAGGCGAACAGCGGGCGGTTCGCCTCCGCATCACGCTTGGCCAAATAGTCGTTCACCGTTACCACGTGCACACCACGGCCGCTCAGGGCGTTCAGGTAAGCTGGCAGGGTGGCGGTCAGGGTCTTACCTTCACCAGTCTTCATTTCCGCGATGCGGTTGGAGTTCAGCACCATGCCGCCGATCAGCTGCACATCGAAGTGGCGCATGCCAAACACACGCTTGGAGGCTTCACGCACGGTCGCGAACGCTTCCGGCAGCAACTGCTCCAGGGTCTCACCCTGCTCGATACGCTGACGATATTCAGCCGTTTTGGCCTGCAACTCGGCATCGGAGAGAGCCTCGAACTGCGGCTCCATGGCATTGATCTGTTTTACAATTTTGCGCAAAGCCTTGAGCGTTCTGTCGTTCCGGCTGCCGATAATCTTGGTAAGCAGTGTGCTAATCATGGGTACCAACTATTTCTGGTTATAAAAGCGTTCCGTCACTGGAACCTGAAGAAAAAACCTAACCCCGTCTGGCACTGAGAAAGCGTGCGGGGTTGACCTGACGACCATCTTTCAACACTTCGTAATGCAGATGGACCCCGGTCGCGCGACCGGTGCGTCCCATCAAGGCAATCTTCTGACCCTGATCAACCAGGGTGCCCACCTCGACCAGCAACTTGGAGTTGTGGGCATAGCGGGTGACCAGGCCATTGCCGTGATTAATCTCCACCATATTGCCAAATTCCGGATGACGGCCCGCCCAGCTGACAATGCCGGGCCCGGTAGCCAGAATCGGGGTTCCGGGTTTGCCACGGAAATCGACCCCTTTGTGCATCTTGGCACGCCCGTTGAACGGGTCGACCCGTCCACCAAACCCGGACGAGACCCAAACTCGCTCCTGTTTGACTGGCGTGCCGGAAATAAAACCGGCATCGGTGATATGGTGATTCATGATGAAAGATTCAAGTACCGACAGCTGCTCTTCGCGGCTGCTGAGCTGCTGGCTGAGGTGTTTCATCGAGGCTTGCAGCTCGTTGAGGCTCACTTCCAGCTCTTCATCATAAGAAGGGCCGCCCATGGGGGGCAGCTCTTTGAAATTGAACTCGTCGGGATCGAGATCGGCCTGCTCGGTCAATCGTTCGCCGAGGGCATTGAGACGGCCAAGCTGGCCTTGCATGGTGCCCACCTGAGCTGCCAGCATTGCCAACTGTTCACGGGCTTCGTCGCCACTCTGGTCAACGGACTGTTGCTCGGCAACGGCAAGCGCCACTTCCAGCGCCTCCATTTTCTGGTGCCAGCTCTGCCAGAGCCAACCACCACCAAGGGCTAACAGGGAGAAGAGAATACCGCCGACCCAGGCCAGACGTTGTTTGGGCAGGTGCAACTTGCGTCGCTGCTTGCCGTGGAGGATCAGGGTAATGCTCATAGAAATCAGTCTGCTCGGTCAGGTGCGGCCAGGAGCCTGCACGGGAAATAAAACCGGGAGATAATCGGTATTAAAGGATGGAGTAAACAAATGACGGAACGTCGGTGCGGAGAGAGGACCGACGTTCCGTTGCACAGCTATCAGGCCAGAACCAGACCGTTATCGTAGTAAGCGATAGGCGCTTTGTCGCCCTCACCCTCGAAGGTCACCAGTTCCCAAGCCTCCTGCTCGGCCAGCAAGGCACGCAGCAGCTTGTTGTTCAGGGCATGTCCGGTCTTGTAGGCACGGAACTCACCGATGATGCTGCGGTTACACATATAGAGGTCACCGATCGCGTCCAGCATCTTGTGCTTGACGAACTCGTCCTCATAACGCAAACCGTCTTCGTTCAGCACCCGATAGTCGTCCAGTACCACGGCGTTTTCCAGGCTTCCGCCCAGCGCCAGGTTCTGGGAACGCAGGTACTCGATATCACGCATGAATCCGAAGGTACGGGCACGGCTGATCTCTTTCACGAAGGAGGCACCGGAGAAGTCCAGTACGCAACGCTGATTGCGCCCTTCAAAAACCGGATGCTGGAAATCGATCTCGAGATCCATCTTGAAGCCGTTGCGATAAGGGTGGAATTCCGCCCACTTGTCGCCGTCTTCAACCCGGATGCTCTTCTTGATCCGCACAAACTGCTTGGCAGCATTCTGCTCACGGATCCCGACTTCCTGCAGCAGGTAGATAAAGGGATGCGCACTGCCGTCCATCACCGGGATCTCGGGCGCGTCAACCTCGACATAGAGGTTGTCGATCCCCATCCCGGCCAGCGCGGCGGAGAGGTGCTCAATGGTAGAGACACGGACACCGGCTTCGTTGACCAGAGCGGTACAGAGCACGGTATCGCGCACCTGATCGGCATTGGCTGGCAGCTCCACCACAGGATTCAAGTCGGTACGCAAGTAAACGATCCCTGTGTTCACAGGCGCCGGACGGAACGTCATGGTGACTTTCCGGCCCGAATGCAGGCCGACACCAGTCGCCTGTACACTCGTTTTCAAGGTTCTTTGTCTAATCATGGGTGTACCCTAAACAGCTTAAAATCCGGACCAGATGGTCGTTGGCAGGCCATCTTAGCACATTCCTTGAACAACAAACAAACGAGAGCCATAAGAGGCTTAGTCAGCTTGCTTGCGCAGGAACGCCGGAATATCCAGGTAATCCGGTTCACGACGAGCTTGCGGCTCGGCGTTGACCACCTTGGCCGGGGCTTCGTCCATCACGCGGCCTTGCATCATGTCGCTAACCAGCGGCTGACGCACCGGGCGCTCTTGCACCTGGCTGCTCTTGACCAAAGTGATGTCCGGCTTGCGCTCGGCACCGATACCGGTAGCAACCACGGTCACACGCAGCTCGTCGTGCATTTCCGGATCGATTACGGTACCCACAACTACAGTGGCGTTCTCGGAAGCGAAGGCCTTGACCGCGTTACCTACGGTTTCGAACTCTTCGATGGTCATGTCCATACCGGCGGTGATGTTGACCAGGATGCCACGGGCACCAGCCAGATCCACGTCTTCCAGCAGCGGGCTGGAGATGGCTTTCTCGGCCGCTTCTTCAGCACGGTCATCACCGGAGGCGGAACCGGTACCCATCATGGCGGTACCCATTTCACGCATCACGGTACGCACGTCCGCGAAGTCGACGTTGATCAAGCCCGGACGGGTGATCAGCTCGGCAATGCCCTGTACCGCGCCAAGCAGTACATCGTTGGCCGCCTTGAAGGCATCCAGCAGGGAGATACCGCGACCCAGCACCTTCAGCAACTTGTCGTTGGGGATGGTGATCAGGGAGTCGACGTTTTTGGAGAGCTCTTCGATACCGTGGGCGGCGAAACCCATCCGCTTCTTCCCTTCAAAGGAGAACGGCTTGGTGACCACAGCAACGGTCAGGATGCCCATCTCGCGCGCCACTTCGGCCACGATCGGCGCAGCACCGGTACCGGTACCACCACCCATACCGGCGGCGATGAACACCATGTCGGAACCGGTCAGCAGCTCACGCAGCGCTTCGCGATCTTCCATGGCCGCATCACGACCCACTTCCGGATTGGCTCCGGCACCCAGACCCTTGGTGATGCCACCGCCGATCTGCAGGGTAGTGTTGGCGCTGGAGTTACGCAGTGCCTGGGCATCGGTGTTGACGGTAATAAACTCAACACCCTCAATATTTTGACGAACCATGTGTTCGACAGCGTTACCGCCGCCGCCACCTACACCGATCACTTTAATGACGGCTTCGTCAGTGTGGCTATCCATAAATTCAAACATGTTGTCTCTCCGCTTTATTTGCCTGACTCAGCAAAATTCTTAGAACTCGCCACGCAGCCAGTTGCTAACCCGTTTGACCAGGCCACCGACGCTTGCCTTGGCGGCATATTCTTTGTTGCTACCTGTGGCTTGATGGGTGCGGCCATATTGCAGCAACCCGACCGCAGTCGAGTACACCGGTGCCTGCACGTAATCACTCAAACCACGTATGTTCATGGGCTCTCCCACCCGGACCTGGCTCTGGAAGATCTGCTCTGCACACTCCACAATGCCTTCAATCTGGGCAGCGCCGCCGGTCAAGACCACACCGGCTGCCAGCTGATGCTTGACCCCCTGCGCTTTCAACTCGCTTTGTACCCGCACCAGCTCATCATTCACCATGGAGAGCAACTCGGTGTAACGGGGCTCAATCACTTCAGCCAGTGTCTGCCGTTGCAGGCTGCGCGCCGGGCGACCGCCGACACTGGGTACTTCAATATTGTCTTCCTTGCTGACCAGACGGCCGAGGGCGCAACCGTAGCGCACCTTGATCGCTTCCGCGTCGAGCGGCGGCGTGCCGAAGGCGTAGGCGATGTCGCTGGTCACAGTGCTGCCAGCGTACGGGATCACCTTGGTGTGGCGCAGGGCACCGCCGGTAAACAGCGACATGTCCATGGTGCCGCCACCGATGTCCACCACGCAGACACCCAGCTCTTTCTCGTCTTCGGTCAATACGGCATAGCTGGAGGCCAGCGCGGAGAAGATCAGCTGATCGACTCGCAGACCCACTTTTTCGACACACTTCTCGATGTTGCGAGCCATGTCGTTATGGCAGGTGATGAGATGCACCTTGGCCGCCATCCGTACACCGGAGAGACCAACCGGATTCTTGATCCCTTCCTGATAGTCGATGGCAAACTCCTGCGGCAGCACGTGCAGCACCCGCAGTTCATCCGAGAGGCGAACCGACTTGGCGGTGTGGATCACGTTGTCCACATCCTCCTGGGTCACCTCTTCATCGGAGATGGGCACCATGCCGGTCTCGTTGCGGCAATCAATATGCTTGCCGGACAACCCCAGATAGACCGAGCTGATCTGGCAATCTGCCATCATCTCGGCCTCTTCCACCGCGCGGCGCAGTGACTTGACCACGGAGTCGAGGTCATTGACCCCGCCCTTCTCCATTCCGCGAGAAGCGTGACTGCCCATACCGATGACGTTCAGTTCACCGTCCGGCAATACTTCCCCGACCAGAACCGCCACCTTGGTTGTGCCGATATCCAGTCCGACAATCAAATTCCTATCTGCGGTGTTGGTCATGCACTTTCTCTTCGCTCTTCTTCCAGCCAACTGCCATTCCGGTGTCGTATCGAAGATCCACGTAAGCGACTTGCGCACGGGGTTCGATAACCGGGAAGGCATCGATAAACCGCTGCAGCCGGAGCGCAATGTCATTGCGTCCCAGGAACAGCTTGATATTGCCATCCAGGGTCAGTTCCCAGGCATGGCGGGGGGTCAGATTCACCCCCAGCAACTTGTATCCCTTGGCAGCCAGTTGCGACTCGTACTGCCGACTCTCTTTCAACACCCGGGCAGCCTGTTCATCCGGCCCTGACAGCTGCAACAGCGGCGTCTTGACCCGATCCGGGGCACTGAATACCTTGCCCTTGGTGTTGACGAAGCGGTTGCCATTCCAGCGCGCCGCCACATCTTGTTCCGTGAGGTAGATCTTGATCTTGTTCGGCCACTTCTTTCGTACCGAGACCGAGGCCACCCATGGCAGGGCGTTGAGCCTTGCCTGCAATTCGTTGACGTCCAATTCGAAGAAGTTGCGCAGCTCGGCGCCATCCAGCACGGCCATCCGCAGCTCTTCGGTTTGCAAATACTGGTGTTGCCCCTGCAGCAACAGCTCGCTCATGGGCAACCGGTTGGCATCTGTCAGCCAACCTTTAACATCCAGCGCCGTCCGGTAGCAGCCCCATATCACCAGCAGGAAAAACGCTACCCCTGCGATGAAGCCACCCTTGGTGCGCCCCTGTGCCCTTGCCTCCACCCGATCGATCCCCGTGTAACGCGCTAAACCGGCCTTTGACAGACCGGTTCGCCATTATATAGGCCCCGGCTTGGCGGTCAAAATACTCATTGGGCCCTCAGGCGCCAGATTTCATGCTATCTATGCTCAATTTCATCTCTCCGAGACGACGGGCCAGCGCCCCGACGTTCCCAGCGCCTTGAGTCAGCACCAAATCCCCCTCGCCGATCAGGTCGGCCAACACGGCTGGCACGTCATCTGGCGTGGCGACGAAGATGGGTTCCAGGTTGCCACGCGAGCGAATGGAGCGGCACAGTGCCCGTCCATCAGCGCCCGGGATCGGCTCCTCACCGGCAGCATAAACCTCCAGCATCACCAGCACGTCTACCTTGGAGAGCACATCGGCGAAGTCCTCGTAGAGGTCGCGGGTGCGGGTATAACGGTGCGGCTGGAACACCATCACCAGACGCTTCTCGGGCCAACCGGCACGGGCGGCGTTGACGGTGACCTTCACTTCGCTCGGGTGGTGACCGTAATCGTCCACCAGCATCGCCTTGCCGCGACCGGTTTCAAACTCGCCATACTGCTGGAAGCGACGACCGACCCCTTCAAATTTGGCCAGTGCAGAGATGATGGCCTCATCGCTAACACCGTCCTCTGTCGCGACAGCTATCGCCGCTGCGGCGTTCAATGCGTTGTGAATACCCGGCAAATTGAGGGTCACCAGCAGCTCACCCGCCTCTTTGCGGCGAACACGGAAGCAGCTGTGGTTGGTGGTCTGGACAAAATCCAGCACCTGCACATCCGCATCGTCAGAGAGACCGTAGGTCAGGGTCGGGCGAGCAATCTCGGGCAACATGCCACGGATCACCGGATCATCGATGCAGACCACCGCCAGTCCGTAGAAGGGCAGATTGTGCAGAAACTCGATGAAGGTGGCCTTCAGCTTGGAGAAATCACCGCCGTAGGTATCCATGTGATCCGCTTCGATGTTGGTCACGATAGAGACCATCGGCTGCAGATGCAGGAAAGAGGCGTCGCTCTCGTCCGCCTCGGCAATCAGGTAGCGGCTGCTGCCCAATCGGGCATTGGTACCGGCACTGTTGAGCAGGCCACCGATGACGAAGGTCGGGTCGCGGTCGGCTTCGGCATAGATGCTCGCCACCAGACTGGTGGTGGTGGTTTTGCCGTGGGTACCGGCGATGGCAATACCGTGACGGAAACGCATCAGCTCGGCCAGCATCTCGGCGCGGCGCACCACCGGGATCCGCAGTTCGCGGGCAGCCAGCAGCTCCGGGTTGTCCTGCTTGATGGCGGTAGATACCACTACCACGCTGGCACCCTCAACGTGTTCGGCACTGTGGCCGACGAAGATGTGCGCGCCCAGTCCGGCCAAGCGCTCGGTCACGGCGTTGCGAGCCAGATCAGAACCCGTTACCTGATACCCTTCGTTGGCAAGCACTTCGGCGATCCCGCCCATACCGGCACCACCGATGCCGATAAAGTGGATGCGACGCACGCGACGCATTTCGGGGATCACAGTACGCAGTTTTGCCAGTTCAACCTTGGTCATAATCGTCTCTTTAGTCTGCCGCAGGCCATGTGCCGTCAAAGCGCGGCTGCACGGCGGCATCAATACATACAGGTACAAGGCTGCACGGTGTCACCGCTGCAACCTTGCTCATCAATCTTTACCACGCTGCCCGGTTGCGAGCTGTTTGCACTCATCTGCAACCCGCTCGGCCGCATCGATGATGGCGACGCGGCGAGCCGCTTTCGCCATGTTAAACAGGGTCTCCCGGCGACCAGCCAACCAGGTCAGGCGCGCCGCCAGCGACGCGGTATTCAGCTCGGACTGGGGCAGAAACTCGGCTGCACCGCCGTCGACCAGGGTCAAGGCGTTTCGGGTCTGGTGATCATCCACAGCATGGGGCAGCGGCACGAAAATGGCGGCCACACCGGCGGCAGCCACTTCGGAAACAGTCAGCGCACCGGCACGGCAGACCACCAGGTCGGCCCAAGCGTAGGCGCTGGCCATATCCTTGATAAATTCGCTCACCTCGGCATTGATGCCGTGCTGGGCATAGGCAGCAGAGACAGCCTCGGCATTGCCCTTGCCACACTGGTGACGCACTTCAATGGGCACGCCGGATGCCGCCACCGCAGCAGGTACCTGCTCGTTGAGCACCCGCGCCCCCAGACTGCCACCCACGATCAGCAGATGCAGTGGCTCATCCCCGCTGCGCAGTTGCGGATCCGGCAGGGCGACCACTTCGGGACGCACCGGATTACCCACCACGGCGGTACGACGGCTCGGCGCGAAGGCGCCCGGAAATGCCATCAACACCCGCCTGGCGATACGGGCCAACAGCTTGTTGGTCATGCCAGCAGCAGCATTCTGCTCATGGAGCAGTAGCGGGATGCCGGAGAACCAGGCAGCCACGCCACCCGGACCGGAAGCAAAACCGCCCATGCCGAGCACCACATCAGGACGAACGGTCTTGAGCACCTGACGCGCCTGCAGAATCGATTTAACGATGCGATAGGGCGCCACCAGCAGTCGCTTGATGCCGTTGCCACGCACTCCCTGAATATCGATGAAGGAGATGGGATAACCGTGGGCGGGCACCAGCTCCGCCTCCATCCGGTCGGCAGTGCCGAGCCAGTGGACAGTCCAGCCCTGGGCCTTCAGGCGATCGGCCACGGCCAGACCGGGGAACACATGCCCACCGGTACCACCTGCCATCACCAACAGAGTCTTGCTCACTAAACCTCCCGCACGCGCGCCTGGGCTGTCGCCTGACGCAACTCAAAATCGATTCGAATCAACATGCTCACCGCCACCGACATGATGATGAGACTGGAACCACCGTAACTCACCAGCGGCAGGGTCAAGCCCTTGGTTGGCATCATGCCGCTGGCCGCGCCAACGTTAACGAAGGTCTGGAAGCTGAACCAGATGCCGATGCCGATGGCCAGATAACCGTCATAGAGCCGCTCTGCCACCAGCGCGCGATGCCCCAGCTTGAGCGCCTTGACCGCCAGCGCAAAAATCAGGAACAGGGCGCCCAGCACCCCAACGTAACCCAGCTCTTCACCGAGGATCGCAAACACGAAGTCAGTGTGCGCTTCCGGCAGGTACTCCATCTTCTGGATGGAGTTGCCAAGCCCTTCGCCAAACCAGCTGCCACGGCCAAACGCCATCAGCGACTGGGTCAACTGGTAGCCGCTGCCGAACGGATCGGCCCAGGGATCCATAAACGAGGTCACCCGCCGCATCCGGTAGGGCTCGACGATGATCAGCATCACCACCGAGCCGAGACCCGCGCCGATCAGGGTCAAAAACTGTCCCAGTCGGGCTCCGGCCAGAAACAGCATGCCAAACGAAGTAACGAACATCACCACGGTGGAACCCAGGTCCGGCTGCAACAGCAGCAAGACCGCCAGCACCCCGAACACCGCCAGCGGTTTCAAAAAGCCGATCCAGGCTTCACGCACTTCGCTCTGGCGCCGCACCAGATAGCCGGCCAGATAGACAAACAGCGCCAGCTTGCCAAACTCGGCAGGCTGCAGGTTGAAGGGACCGAGCGGCAACCAGCGCACCGCACCGTTGACGTTCCGCCCCACCAGCAGCACCAGCACCAGCATCAAGATCGCCAGCAGCAACATGGGGCCGTTGTGCTGTTGCCAGCGCGCCATCGGCACCTGCAACACAAACCAGGAGATACCGAGCGCCATCACCAGAAACAGGGCGTGACGCTTCACAAACATGAAGGGGTCATCCCCCAGCGCAATCCCCTCGGGAATCGACGCCGAGGCCACGATGACCACCCCGACCGCCATCAGGGAGAGCGCCAGCAGTACCAGCTGCCGATCGTAGAGACCGGCAGGACGCGCCGGTAACAACCAGCGCTGGAACAGACCTGCTGCTGCGCGAAGGGCGTTCATAGTGCCAGCACCATCTCGGTGAAGCGATCGCCGCGCACCTCGAACGACTTGAACTGATCCAGGCTGGCACAGGCTGGCGCCAGCAGCACCCAGTCACCGGGCTTGGCATCGGCCGCCGCTTTGGCAACCGCAGCGGCCAGGTCGGCCACCCGTTCGGTCTGCTCGCCCAGTGCCAGCAGCACCTCGGCATCCTGACCGAAGCAGTACATGTGATCGATCTGGTTGCCCAACAGCGCCTGGATCGGGCCAAAATCCTGCCCCTTACCCTGACCACCGGCTAGCAGCAGCAGGCGCCCCTTGACCGACTCGCGCACACCGGCAACGGCAGCCAGCGTGGCTCCCACGTTGGTGGCCTTGGAGTCGTTGATCCAGCGCACCCCGTTCACCTCACGCACGAAGCGGGCACGATGGGGCAAGCCCTCGAAACGACGCAGCACGGTAAGCTGAGCCGCACGGGGAATACCGACCGCATCGCACAGCGCCATGGCGGCCAGCGCGTTGGCCTGATTGTGGGCACCGACGATCTTCATCTCGTCTACCGCAAGCAGTGGTTCACCGTGCAACGTCAACCAGTAGCGGCCATCCAGCAGGCAACGGCCATAGCCATTGCAGTCGAGACCAAAGCTCTGCCACACCTGACCCACATCGGGCAGGGTCTGGGCATCGTCACGATTGACCAGAATGTGTTTGGAGTGCTGATGGATCTCCATCTTGGCGGCACGATAGTCGGCCATGCCTTGATAGCGATCCATGTGATCTTCTGAGAGGTTCAGCACCACGGACGCGGCAGCACGCAAACTGTGAGTAGTTTCCAGCTGGAAGCTGGATAGCTCCAGCACGCAAAGATCCATCGGCTGCTTGAGCAGCTCCAGCGCCGGTGTGCCGATATTGCCGCCCACACCGACATTGAGGCCGGCTTCGGCAATCATCTCGCCCACCAGGGTAGTGACGGTGCTCTTGCCGTTGGAGCCGGTAATGGCGATGACCGGGGTCTGGGTCTCGCGCACAAACAGCTCGATATCACCGACGATCTGCACGCCACACTCGGCAGCGGCTTTCAGTTCGGGGGTCGCCAGCGCGATACCCGGGCTCGCGACGATCATGTGCGCCTGCTTGAGCAGCGCCTCGTCGAGACCGTGAATGAGCTCTACCTCAGGCGGCAGTTGATCCTTGCCGGGCGGGTTGGCACGGGTATCCATCACCAGTGGCGTCACGCCACGGCCGAGGAAGTAATCGACACAGGAGAGTCCGGTTTTGCCCAATCCGATGATGATGACCATGGCCTTACCTCACCTTCAGGGTGGCAAGACCCAGCAGCACCAGCACGAGGGTAATGATCCAGAAGCGCACGATGACGCGCGGCTCCGGCCAGCCCTTCTTCTCGTAGTGGTGATGGATCGGCGCCATGCGGAAGATCCGCACGCCGCGCAGTTTGTATGACCCCACCTGCAGGATCACCGAGACGGTCTCCATCACGAAGACGCCGCCCATGATCACCAGCAGGAACTCCTGACGGACCAACACGGCGATGGTGCCAAGCGCGCCGCCCAGTGCCAGGGAACCAACATCCCCCATGAAGACCTGCGCCGGATAGGTGTTGAACCAGAGGAAACCCAGACCAGCCCCGACGATAGCGGTACAGACGATCACCAGCTCGGAGGTATAGGGCACGTAGGGAATGTGCAGGTAGTTGGCAAAGTTGACGTTACCGGTGGCCCAGGCGATCAGGGCAAAGCCCCCCGCCACCATCACGGTCGGCATGATGGCCAGGCCGTCGAGACCGTCGGTCAGGTTGACCGCGTTGGAGGTGCCAACGATGACAAAGTAGGTCAGCACGATAAACATCAGGCCAAGCTGCGGCATCACATCCTTGAGGAAAGGCACCACCAGCTGGGTCTGTCCCTCATGGGTTGCGGTCGCATAGAGGAACACAGCCACCGCCAGCGCTACCGCGGATTGCCAGAAATACTTCCAGCGTGCGATCAGGCCGTCGGTATTCTTGCGCACCACCTTGAGGTAGTCGTCGGCAAAGCCGATGGCACCGTAGGCACCCAGCACAAACAGCACCAGCCAGACATAAGGGTTGTCGAGGCGGCACCAGAGCAGCACAGACGTGAAAATCGCAGCAATGATCATCAGGCCACCCATAGTCGGGGTGCCCCGCTTGCTGAGGTGGGACTCGGGACCGTCGTTGCGGATCACCTGACCAAACTTCAGGATCTGCAGGCGACGGATCAGTCGTGGCCCCATCCAGAGGGCAACCCCCAGTCCGGTAATGATCGACAGGATGGCGCGAAACGTCAGGTAGGAGAAGACGTTGAAGAAGGTGAAGTGCGGGGTGAGCAGTTCAGCCAGCCAGACTAGCATGCAGCTGACTCCTGACGGTCTTTGACCATCTCGACGATATCTTCCATGCGGGAGCCACGTGCCCCCTTGACCAGAATCGAAATTTCCTGATGTGTATTTATCATTTGCGCAAGCACTTCAAACAACGACGCCTTGTTATCGAAATGTCGGCCCACCGCGGCATCTGCGGTGTGGCGACTATCTTCCCCCACTGTCAGCACGGCATCCAGACCGCACTCGCGGGCATGACGGCCAACCCGGGCGTGTTGCTCGGCAGACTCCTCACCCAGTTCCCGCATATCACCGAACACCAGCACCTTGAAGCCGCTCATAGCGGTCAGGGCATCGATGCCCGCCAGCACGGACTCCACACTGGCATTGTAGGTATCATCCACCAGAGTCAGACCGCCCCAGCGCTGCACGCAGAAGCGCCCCTTGACCGGCGCCATCTGTTCCAGCCCCGCCTTGACACAGGAGAGGGATGCGCCGAAGGCCAGACAACCCGCGGCGGCGGCCAACGCATTGGCCACGTTGTGGCGACCCGGGATCGCCAGAGTCAGGCTCAGCTCGCCCTGCGGGGTCACCATCACGAACTCGGCGCAGCCTTGCTCGTTGAGCACAAGGTTGCGCGCGTGGAACGGCTGGCTCTGATCGTCGATGGAGAAGGCGCACTGAATGCCGCATTCCCGCCACTTCGGCCAGAATTCGTTGTCGGCGTTGACGATGGCGGTGCCACCCTCGCTCAAGCCCTCAAAGATTTCGCTCTTGGCGTGGAACACCCCTTCCAGCGAGCCGAAGCCCTCCAGATGGGCCGCCGCCACGTTGTTGATGATGGCGGCATCGGGTTTGGCCAGTGAAGTAGTCCAGGCGATCTCGCCCGGATGGTTGGCACCCAGCTCCATCACCGCAAACTTGTGTTGCGGTTCGAGGCGCAGCAGGGTGAGCGGCACGCCCACTTCATTGTTGAAGTTGCCAGCGGTGGCCAGCACCTCTCCTTCATGACGCAGGATGGCGGTCGCCATCTCCTTCACCGTGGTCTTGCCGCAGCTACCGGTAATGGCCAGCACTTTCGGGTTGATGCGCTCGCGCACCAGTTTGCCGAGACGGCCCAGCCCCTTCAGACTGTCGGTCACCACCAGCTGGGGAATGGCCAGCGGCAGCTCACGCTCGACCAGCAGGGCAGAGGCCCCTGCCTGAACGGCCTGCTCGCAAAAATCGTGGGCATCGAAGCGCTCGCCGCGCAGGGCAACGAACAGGGCACCCGCGCCCAGAGTGCGGGTGTCGGTACTGACGACGGTGATCTCGCCATCGTCACCAATCAGACGGGCATCGAGTACCTGCGCCAGTTCGGCAAGCCTGAGGGTCATCATTTGAATGACTCCAATAATGTGTGCAAGGCGGCCGCGACGGTTTCCCGGTCGCTGTAGTGCCGCTTGTCGGTTCCAATGATCTGATAATCCTCGTGACCCTTACCGGCCACCAGGATGATGTCCTGTTTGCTCGCCTGACCGATGGCCAGCACAATCGCCTTGACCCGGTCGTGCTCCACCTGCACCCCAGCAGGATCGCGAAGACCCGCCACCATGTCGGCCATGATCCGGGCCGGCTCCTCGGTACGGGGATTGTCGTCGGTCAGGATCACGCGATCCGCATACTGCTCGGCCATGGCGGCCATCATGGGGCGCTTGCCGCGATCGCGGTCGCCACCACAACCGACCAGACACCAGAGCTGCCCTGTGCAGTGCACCCGCAGGGCCTGCAATGCCTTCTCCAGTGCATCCGGGGTGTGGGCGTAATCGACCACCGCCAGCGGCGTATCGCCACCGCCAAAACACTCCATACGCCCCGTCACCGGCTGCAATTGAGGCGCTGTCGCCAGCAGTTCGTTGAAGTCGTAACCGAGCACCAGCATCACGCCCATCGCGGCCAGCACATTGCTGACGTTGAAGCGCCCGAGCAAGGGGGCGGATAATACACCATTCCCCCAGCTGGAGTTAATCTGCGCGCGAAAACCTTGCTGGTGAAAATCGAGCTGCTGCGCCGTTAATTGACGGCCAGAATGGTGTTCAATCGGGCCATTAACGCTGAACGCCACCGCTGCCGGGTATTTTTCGAGCCACTTGGCACCCAACTCGTCATCACGGTTGATCACCGCATTCGACTCATCGACCAGCTGCAGCAACTGCTCTTTGGCCGCACCATAGGCTTCCATGGTGCCGTGATAATCGAGGTGATCCCGGCTCAGGTTGGTGAAAACGGCAGCGGCAAACGGCAGTGCGGCAACACGATGCTGCACCAGACCATGGCTGGAGACCTCCATCGCCACCAGATCCGCCCCCTGCGCTTGCAGCGCAGCCAGATTGGCTTGCACCTGCACGGCGCTGCCGGTGGTATTTTCCGCTTCGATCAAATTGCCAAACAGGCCGTTGCCGATGGTCCCCATCACACCCGCCTTGCCCCCCAGCAGGGTGCGCCAGTTGGCGACCAGCAGTGCCGTAGTGCTCTTGCCGTTGGTGCCGGTGACCCCGACCAGATCTAATTTTTGGGCTGGCTGATCGTAGAAATAGCCCGCAAGAGCAGAGAGGTGAGCGGGCAGATCCCGCATCCCGATACAGGGAACCGGAGTCGATGGTGGGATAAATTCACCATCCTCCTCAAACACAACAGCGGTCGCTCCCTGAGCCACCGCCTGCTCGATAAACCGTCTGCCATCCACCTGATGACCGCGAATGGCCACGAAGAGCGAGCCGGAGCCAACCCGCCGACTATCCAGCTGGATATCGGTCAGGGTGAGCGCCGGCGCCTGGATACCGAAGGGGCGCAGTAATGCATCAAGTGCGCGGGACAAGAGAAGCCTCCGTACGGGCAAGTTTGGTGGGCACCGCTGGCGGCACCGCATCGGGACGAATATTGAAGAGCTGCAGCACCCCGCCCATGGCCTCTGCAAACGGTGGGGTCGCCACGGCGCCGCCATAATAGGCGCTGCCTTTTGGCTCGTTGATCACCACCACCATGACGAAACGGGGATCACTGGCGGGTGCGAAACCGGCAAACCAGGCCATGTAATCCTTGCCATAGCCACCGGCGACGGCGACCTTGGCGGTACCACTCTTGCCGCCAACCCGATAGCCCGGGATCTTGGCTTTTGGAATAGCGTTGTCGACCACATACTCCAGCGCCTGCAACATGGCAGCGGCATTGTTGTGATCAATAACTTGCTCACCCTTGGGCGGCGTAGTCACCTTGACGATGGAGAGCGGCACCCGTTTGCCCTTGTTGGCCAGGGTGGCGTAGGCGGAAGCCAGCTGCAGCGGGGTGACTCGCAGACCATAACCGAACGAGAGGGTTGCCCGCTCGATATCGGACCAGCGACGACGCTGGGGCAGCATGCCGCTGCTCTCGCCCATCAGCCCGCTGCCGGTATCCATGCCGAAACCGAACATGCTGAGGGTATTGATCATCTCCTGCGCCGGCATCCGCAGCGCGATGCGCGACATACCGATGTTGGAGGAGTAACGCAGGATATCGTAGAGGTTGGTCGCCTTGTGGATACTGACGTCCTTGATCTGCTTGGCACCGATAAAAAGCGGCCCACCAGGAATGAAATCTTTCCAGCTGGTGACACCTGCCTGCAAGGCACTGAGCAAAATCAATGGCTTAACGGTCGAACCCGGCTCATAAGTATCGGTCACCACACGGTTGCGTACCCGGAAGCTCTGATACTGGCCGCGGTTGTTCGGGTTATAGGAGGGGGTGTTGACCATGGCGAGCACTTCACCGGTCTTGATATTCAGCATCACCATGGAGCCGGAGGTCGCCTTGTTCTCGTCGGTTGCCCGCTTGAGGGCACGATAGGCCAGTGCCTGCACCCGCTGATCGATACTGAGCTGCAGATCGTTGGCGTTCTTGCCCTCTTTGACGATGCCAAGCCGCTCGATGACGCGCCCCTGACGATCCTTGCGCACCCGCATTTCGCCGGGTGTCGCCGTCAGCCACTCGTTGTAGCTGCGCTCGATCCCTTCAATACCGCTGCCATCGATGTTGGTTACCCCCACCAGATGGGCGCTGATCTCGCCGGTCGGGTAGAAGCGGCGTGCTTCGGGGCGCAGGTAGACGCCCCCCAGCTTGAGCCCCTTGATATATTCCGCCACCGCAGGAGTAACCTGACGCTGCAGATAGACGAAGCGCTTGCTGGGGTTGGCGATGCGGTGTTTGAGGGTATTGATGTCGAGCTTGAGTACGGCGGAGAGCGCCAGCCAGGCTCGCTCATTATTGATGGCACCGGATTCATGCACCGTCTTGGGATCGGCCCAGACCGCCTCGACCGGCACAGAAACCGCCAGCTGCTCGCCGTTGCGATCGGTGATCATGCCGCGCACCGCCTGGGTAGAGGTGGTACGCAGGGAGCGCATGTCACCCTCCTGACGCAGACGATCCGGATTGATCACCTGGATCCAGGCCAGACGCAGGATCAGACCCACAAACGCGATGCCGATAAACACCGCAAGCGTGCGAAAGCGCCACGGATAGATCGATGGCGCTTTGACATTCGCTTTGGCAGCTTTGGCTGTAGCCTTGCGTTTCATGGTTGGGTAATTACCTTCTCGGTGGTCACCAGCGGACGACCCATCTGCAACTTGTCCATCGCCAGACTCGCCACCCGGGAGTGTTCAGCCAGGGTACCCTGCTCCAGCAGCAGGTGGCGCCATTCGATATTGAGGCGATCCTCTTCTGCCATCAGGTCGTTCTGCTTGGCCGTCAGACCGCGGGTCATGTTGGTCACCAGGATCACGGCAAACGCAGTCACCAGCACGGCGACCGACAGAAAAATCTGCAGCTTGTGCCGCCAGAGATCGGCAACGATCTCCTTGGCCAGATGAACACGCACTTCGCTCATCGCTTACTCCGCCAACCGTTCGGCAACCCGCAGCACCGAGCTGCGTGACCGGCTGTTTTCAGATACTTCATGATCAGAAGGCTTGAGTGCCTTGCCGACCGACTTCAATTTGCGACCGCCGGCCAGCTGGGCCTCGGTCAACGGAATGCCGTAAGGCACTTCCGGCCCCTTCTCGTGCTTGCGGATGAAATGCTTCACCAACCGGTCTTCCAACGAATGGAAGCTGATCACTGACAGACGGCCATGTGGTGCCAGCACTTCCAGTGCACCGTTGAGCGCGGTTTCGATCTCGTCCAGCTCGCTGTTGATATAGATGCGAATGGCCTGGAAACTGCGGGTTGCCGCATGCTTGCCCTTCTCCTTGCTCGGATTGACCCGGGCAATCATCTCCGCCAGTTGACGGGTACGCACATAAGGCTCGGTCACACGGTCATGCACGATGGCGCGGGCGATCTTCTTGGCAAAACGCTCCTCACCGAAGGTCTTCAGCACCCAGGCGATGTCATCCACATCGGCCTTGGCCAGCCACTCGGCGGCGCTCTGACCGGAGGTGGGGTCCATCCGCATATCGAGCGGACCATCTTTCATAAAGCTGAAGCCGCGCTCGGCATCATCCAGCTGGGGTGAAGAGACCCCCAGATCCAGCAGGAAGCCATCCACCTTGCCCAGCAAACCGCGCTCATCGAGATAGGAGGCGATGCCGGAGAAGGGGCCGTGCACGATTTCGAAACGGGGATCCTGGATCTTGGCGGCCTCGGCAATCGCTTGGGGATCGCGGTCGATGGCGATCAGGCGGCCATTGGGGCCAAGGTGCTGCAGGATCAGACGAGAATGACCACCACGGCCAAAAGTACCGTCGACGTAGACACCGTCCGGCTTGATGGCCAGACCTTCAACGGCTTCGTGCAGCAGCACTGTGATGTGTTCAGCGGCTTGGGTCATTTATAAAGAGAAATCCTGTAGTCGTGGTGAGCTTGCCCAATCGTCCCCGGGCAGACCCAAGATGTCGTCATTGACCTGTTGTTGCCAGCGGGCTTCATCCCACAGCTCAAACTTGTTGAGCTGGCCCACCAGCATGATTTTCTTGTCCAGCCCCGCATGGTTGCGCAGTGGCTGACTGAGCAGCAGACGGCCATTGCCATCCAGCTCGCATTCAGTTGCATGTCCCAGCAGCAGTCGCTGCAAACGGCGCTCTTGCGGATTCATGCTGGAGAGAGTCTTGAGCTTGCGCTCGACCTCTTCCCATTCATTCAGGGGATAAAGCAGCAGACAGGGATGTGCAATATCGATGGTGCAAACCAGCTGGCCGTCGCTTTCATCGCGCAGCCAATCACGGAATTTGGTCGGAATTGCCAGCCGCCCTTTACTGTCCAGGCTGATGGCATGAGCGCCACGCAACAAATTGCAGTCCCTGAAGGTGAGTGAGCAGGCAGATTGCCCCTCTAAAAACCACTTTGATCCACTTTTCCCCACCTTGAAGTTTAAGGACGTGCAGGGGGCTTTTCAAGCAAGGAGATGGGACAGAGGGAACATATTGACGCAGCAATTGCATACCGCGGATTGAGTGGGTTGATTTTCCAAGAGTTATTGCTGAAAAAACAGAAAGTGATTAATAAGCAGCAAGTCGGTGAGCGGTCACTATCTGGGCGATATGATGAAACGGAACAATACCACGGCACAGAGCAAAATACTGACACATATCACTGGATAGATGATGTAACCATCTTTCGAACGGCGAGCACGCAGAGACACCAGCTGACACAGCAACAGATTGTAAATAATCAGCAGGGATGTCAGCAGAATATTGGTGGCAAATGTCAGCTCTTGAGCGTAACCAATGTACAAGCCCATCAGAATGAAATTGGCGAGTATCAGATACAGCAAAAACTTCTGAATCGCTTTACCCGAATTTGGGCTCTTTTTTACTCGTGTTATCATGCTTGCTACGTCCTGGATTACACATGATCAGACGACCTTAAATTCAAAAAACTGTTGAGATATATCATGTTTTTATTATTGCGCGATCCTTGCTCAACAATTGCCCCATGACCCGGCTCGTTTTTTTGCTAATGAGCGGGATGTTAATGATATCAACATCTTGCCATGCTTATCACAATTATCACTGGCAAGCTGGTTTCCCTGTCCCGATTCAGGGTAAAGGGGTCGACTTGGTCAGCCAGCAGCAGCAATTCTTGCTGAAGCAGCGCCCTTATCTCCAACAACGCCTTGCGGCGACACAGCCTGTTATTCGCTGGGTCGCGGAGCAGGTTCACGAACGCAAACTGCCGCCCTTGCTTGCCTTTGTTCCTTTACTGGAGAGCAGTTACCGATTGGATGTGGTCTCTTCTGCTGGCGCCGCAGGCCCCTGGCAGCTGATGCCAGATACCGCCACCCGATTTGCCATTCCCATCACCAGCGAATTTGATGGGCGCTATTCACTGCCATTGGCGACAGAGGCTGCCCTTTCCTATTTGGCATGGTTGTATCGCTTCTTTGGCAATGACTGGCTGCTTGCTTTGGCAGCCTACAACGCAGGAGAAGGGCGGGTACTCAATGCGGTTTTAAAAGCGGGGACACGTAATATATGGGAACTGGAGCTTCCGACTGAAACACGCTTTTATGTCGCGCGCTTTGTTGCGCTGGCAAGACTGCTTGATATGGCTGACAGCTATCAGTTTCAACTTCCGCCATGGCACAGCGGCAATGACTTGCAAATATTCCGTCATCCGAACGGCTGCTCACTGCCCGCGTGGGCTCAGGCAAAAGGCGTATCAATGAATGAAGCCAGCCGCTGGAATCCGGCCTGGCAACTCCCTATCGCGCAAGGGATAACCGATTGCCCGATCGTCTATAGCAAGGGCAAAGCCCCCACCGCCAACCAGAAGAAAGGGGCGACCGCCATTGTC
This sequence comes from Aeromonas sp. R10-2, assembly GCF_040908445.1. Classification (NCBI taxonomy): domain Bacteria; kingdom Pseudomonadati; phylum Pseudomonadota; class Gammaproteobacteria; order Aeromonadales; family Aeromonadaceae; genus Aeromonas; species Aeromonas sp. R10-2. Next base: position 35,071 of record NZ_JBFODS010000039.1, read on the forward strand.
AAAGCGGTCTCACTGGACAGTCTGCATGATCCCCTGTTGCTGAAAGCTGCCAGGGGGCTTGATATGAGTCGAGGCGAGATCAGGCTGGAACGCTTGCCTGATCCTCTTGGGATTCAGCAGAAGCGGCAGCTGATTGCGGCACCATGAAACAGTGGCGCCAATGGCTCAGTACCGGAGCCAAATCAACCTCTTCCGGATATGACCAGCGAGCACCATAAAAGCAGAGCTGCCGACCAATAGCGCGACGATGAGTGATGTTGCAATCCAGCGCAATTAACGGCAACAGGGAGAGTGTCACCGTTTCGGGTAATTCAAATCGAGCAGGAGCAAGGAAACCGACCCCGCCCGGACCTATGTCTTTGATCACTGCGCGGCCAATGCTCTTGTCAAACAGCAATCCGGAAATCAGCAATCTGGCCGCAATACCACAACTCTGTGACTCGAAAGGCGTTGTTCCATCATGCAGATACCAGCGCGGTACTTTTCTGCGTGGATCATTGTGCGAGGTATGCAGCGGAAACTCGATCTCAGGGTCGTCCATGGGAAATCATCTCCTTGGCATGGCTGGTTGCCGCTTGCGTTTGGGAGCTGAAAAGTTGCTCCAGATTAGTTTCTGCCTGGGTTGTCATGACCAGCAATTCAATGCGCCGATTACGGCTGCTTTGTGGATTGCGGGTATCTTCCAGCATGGTATCGGCCATCGCGACAACCTGCCCGACCCGTTCAGGTGGCATGCCGCCTGCCAGCAACACCCGTCTTGCCATCATGGCGCGGTCTGACGATAGCTCCCAGTTGCTGTAGTTGTCACCGGCAAACGGTGTGCTGTCGGTATGGCCAGAAATCATGACCCGATTCTCGATACGCTGGAATATGGGTGCCAGCGCCATCAACATATGGCGAAAGAAAGGGCTAATACGGGCACTGCCGCGGCTATACATTTCCCGATCCGCGTCATCACGGATCAGGATCCGCAATCCTTGGGGAACAATTTGAATCTCGAGGTTATTCTTCGCCTGCATCTGCTCAGCAAGATGGTCGATAAAGCTGGCCAGCTGCTTCATCTGGGCTTCCCCCTCAAGTTTACCTATCAACAGCTTTTCATACCCACCGCCCGGACCGTCAGAAAAAATGCTCTGATTACGGTCCATATGCTTAGGCATCAGCTGACCCTGCTGATCGAACTTGGGGTTAAGCTCATCCATCACTGAGGGATTGCCACCGAGATCGACAGGATAGGGGCTATTGCGAATATCAAACGGGTTTGCCTCACTGTCCATGATGCTGTAGTCCCGCAGGCGGCTGGCAACGACTTCCCGCTCCTCCTGATTGGACACAGCCAGGATCCACAGCACCATGAAGAACGCCATCATGGCCAACGTGAAGTCGGCAAATGCCACCTTCCAGGCGCCGCCCCCTTTGGGACCGCTGTTACGACGCTGCTGGCGCTTGACGATAATCTGTTCGTGATTGCGCATTACATCGCCCTGTTGGTCACCCAATCTTCCAGCTCAAGGAAGCTTGGTTTGACTTCAGGCTCCAGGATCTTGCGACCCGAATCGACGGCAAGCAGCGGTGTCTTGCCACGCAACTGGGCAATCAGGATCGACTTGATGCACATCAACAGGCCGATACGGCGCTTGACCATCTCTTCCATGGCATTGCTGATTGGCTCCAGCAAGCAGTAGCAGAGGAAAATACCGATAAAGGTGCCCACCAGAGCAGCCGCCACATGGACACCGATATTGCTCAGAGGGCCATCCAGTTGCTGCATGGTGATGATGATCCCCATCACCGCAGCAAGAATGCCGAAGCCCGGGCAGGCCTCGCCGGTTTTGTGCAAGGCATGAGCAGGCTTGAGCATGTCCTCTTCAATGGCCATGATCTCCTGCTCCAGCACGGTATCCAGTTCATGGGGGGTGATCTTGCCCATTCCGAGCAGACGCAGGTTATCGATAATGAAACCAAGCAGTTGGGGATCTTCCGAAATCTGGGGATACATCAAGAAAACCGAGCTCTGCTGGGGATTTTCAATATGCTCGTCGAGCGCCTTCATCCCCTTATTGCGTGTCTCTTCAAGCAGTTGATGCATCAGTGAGGTATCCTGATTTTCACAGACAGTCCCGATTGTTACGATGAGACAATCGGGGGTATTGAATGAAATCGAGAGAACACTATTCACCAGAGTTTCGGGCAGAGGCGGTTCGACTGGTGTTGGAGCAAGGCCTTGGCCAAGCTGAAGCCGCCAGAAGGTTGGGTATTGCCAAAGGCACACTGAGCAACTGGGTGGTCGCAGCCAAAGGAGGAAAGGATACATCGGCCATTCCCGGAGCGCGTTCTGTCGCCGAGCTGGAGGCTGAAGTGGCCCGGCTACGCAAAGCTCTCGCACAAGCCAACATGGAGCGCGACATCATAAAAAAGGCCGCCGCGTACTTTGCTCAGGAGTCACTGCCAAGTACGCGTGGATAGCCAACCAAAAGGACATCTATCCCATTTCCGTTATCTGTCGTGTGCTGGAGGTCTCTCGTGCGGGCTTCTACCACTGGCGCCAGCGTCCACCGTCACAGCGCCAACAAGAAGATGAACGACTCAAGGTCGCCATTCGGGCTGCTCACAGCAAGACGCGCCAGAC
>NZ_JBFODS010000004.1:0-5607 GCF_040908445.1 Aeromonas sp. R10-2
CCGTTGCCGCCATGTATCGGCGGACAACAGGGCATAGCGGGCCACATGCTGGCGCAGGTATTCGGTATCAATGACGATCCAGCGGCTGCCGCATGCCCAACCAGATGCCTCCCAGAACACCCCAAAAGGCGCAGTGTTGCGGTTCAACACTGCGCCTTTTTGCGCTGAAAGTTTATGACGATTCCAGGGCGGTTTTAGAGGCCGAAACAGGCCGAACCGGTGTGGAGCAGATCCGGTGGTCTACCCCCGTAAAATGGACAGTCAGCCATCTCAACTCGGTACGATCCCAAACGCCTGCCGGCAGTTTTTTGCCCCGCAGGGCCGCGTTTATGTGTTTGAGGACGAAGGACTCAAACGCATAAACATAGTCGGTCGCTATGTTTATCTTTAGGCCCCCACTATTACCTATCGGTGTGGTACTCTGATGGCGGTCTTTTGATGGAGGTCTCTATGTCCGGTTATCAGTTCGCGCATCTCGACGGGTATGCAAGGAAAGCGAGTGCCAAGGGTGATGGGAGATCGGCGCAGGACATCATTAACGAGGCCGAGCGCAAACCCGAAGCCTGCAAGCACTTTGACGACCCGAGCACGATCCGGCCCCCGATCATCCGCTATGGTGTGACCCCATCACAAGCACTGGAAAAGGCTGTCGAGTGGGCGGAACAGGCTAAAGACCCCAAGGGTAAAAAGTACCGGATCGACGGGCACTGCATAGCTGCTGGGGTGTTCAGTGTGCCCGAGGACTTTCCAGATGACCGCTGGCCGGAGTACAGGAAAGCGATCATCAAGCACTTGAAGCAGAAGTACGGAGATCGGTTGCTGTCGGTCGTGGAGCACACCGACGAGACTTACCGACACTGCCACTTCTACCTGGTGCCACTTCCAGGTGAGAGTTTCGGTGTGGTGCATCAGGGTTGGTCAGCAGAGAAAGCGGCCTATGCACGGGGAGAACGCAAGGGGCTACAGACGCAGGCTTACAGCGATGCCATGAGCGCATGGCAGGACGAGATCCACACCATATCAGCTCCTTTCGGCCTCCTGCGAACAGGGCCTAAGCGAGCGCGGCTCCCGAATGCGGAGTACAAGGCGAAGAAGCGAGCCGCCTCCCTGATCGCAGAGCAGGTGACGGCACCACCAGTCCAGAGACCGAAGATGGCCCCCGTGACAGCCATCGTTGAGGCGGTTAAGGCAGAGCACAAGACAACGATGATCGGAAAGGGCGATCCGCTTTACACCAAAGCCCAGCTCACTCAAGTGGCAAAGCAAAGTGCCCTGTATGGGTTCGATATGCTTGCGCAGCAGCGGCTGGACTACCTGACCATGACGACCGAGCGAGCCGCTGAGATCGACGCCGCAGAGGCCCGCCTCAAGGAGCTGCGCGACAGGGCCGAGGCGCAGGCCGCCGAGATCAGGGCCGGAGAGGACAAGATGGAGGCCCTGAGAGACGAAGAGCGGAAACAAACAGAGCTGCTGGGTCGGCTAGAGCAGGCGGTTAAAGAGGTGCATGGCTATTTAGATGAGGCCATCTCAAGAGTTCAGGAGCGGGCGCTGAAGGCCCTTGGGGGCGTGCTAGACGCGTTTGTCGCAATAGTTGAAGCACCACAAGACCAAGAGTTGAAAGATGCCGCGAGGAGCGGCCTAGAGAGCATTGGGACATCGGGAGCATGGGCGAAGCTGGCGGATCGGGTCGTGAACGTGCTGATGCCATCGGCAAGGGCGGCACAGGCCGCTGATGGGATCGATTGGCCGAAAGAGGTCAAAGAGACGGGCCGGAAGCTACGGGACAGAACTGTAGACTCTTCTTCTGATATGGGCATGTAGCCGCCTAGCGGCGGCTGCTGAGGTCTACCTCGATGCGGCGAAAGCCGATCTGGTTCGCGGTGTTCGCGGCCGCATCGATGGTCGTGAAGACCCGCCAGCCGCCGCGCTGCCGCTCGAGCACTTCCGTTTCCCCTCCCTTCCCGAAGCGTACCAGGTGAAGATGGTAGCCCGCCCCCATCGGGGTCGGGACGATCAGGGCTTTGGAGAAGCCCCCAAGGTCGAACACGGTCTTGGCGTCTCGTTCCTGCACAATCAAATCCTTAATCTGAAAAATCAGAATCGAAATTTGATTTTACGCGAGCAGCCCATGCCGTCAAGACAAAGACTGCTCCATGGATAACTGCTGCCGCCCACAGGGGACAAGCCCCTGATGGACGGACGGGCGCAGTTACCCACCTCGCCAAGCCTCTCTCTATAAAGATTCATTTAGGGCGATAACAACGCCCTGCGGGCGCTGTTATCTGATAAGGCTTGTTTTCGTGAACTCTATTTTGAAATGTTCACGTACTTACTGACCAATCCTACCGATACGCCAAGATCTTCGGCTATGTCCTTCTGCGGGTATCCCGCCGCCTTCATGCGCTGGATTTCCTCCCACAGTGCCCAGTTAGTCCGGCTTGTTCCCGTGGGCCTTCCCCCGCCCTTAGATACCTTGCCGCCCTTCGCCCCTCGATGCGCCTGCACCTGGCTAAACCCCGCGGGGGTAAAGTGCCGCCACACCCAACGGGCAATGCTCTTGGCAGTGGCCTTGATCTCGTTGGGAGGCAACGGCCCGCCCTGCTCGCGTCCAAACGCATTGGCGCTCTCACAGGCAGCCCTTACCGCATCGGCCCAAGCCTCGTACCCGTTGGGCCGCCAATACTCTCTAACGGCGCTGTAGGCCCATTCACGCACGTTATCGAACACCGTAACGTTACGCCCCAGTCCCCCAACTTCTTTGCGACTGCGGCGGCTATAGGCTGCTAAATCGGCATCCGGGCAAAACTCGGCGAGGTAATCGAGGGGGTATGGGGCGTGGTTGTGCCATGTCGTCCACCAATCTCGGTGTACGGGGTTTTTGGTTATCAAGCCAACGTACCCCATGTCTGCACCCAACCGACGCGCTAGAACGTGTTCTATGGCCGCTAAATAGCGAAGTGGTTTTAACTTTGCGGCACTGGTACGCGCCACAGGCGAGGCCAACAGGTAGCCAAGGTGGTAATTGCCGTTCTCGGGGTTGATCGAGATCCAGTGCGGAGCAGGCAAGCCACGCTCTCGCCATTCGTGATACCCCTCCCGCCAATGTTGCTCATGCGGTTTCCTGTCCACGTCAAACACCAGACAGGAGACATGGGGCGGCGGGTTGTGCTGGATATGGCGATATGCCAACGCGGTCGCTTGCGGGCGGATAAGCAGCCCCTGCGCCGGATCATCGGAACAGTAGGGGCGACGAGGGATACGATCGACAAAGACAGCGGCTTGAAGCGCTGGTTTTACCATCTGGCACCGCGCTTATTGGCGGTGCAGGAGGTTTGTTTGATGTGATCCATGTGATAGACTTCTCATGTGATTAAGTCACGGCCCCGAACTTTCTGCACTCTTCCGCCAAGTTGATCGCAGAGATTCGGGGTTTGTCTTTTCTGGGCAATACGTTACCGCAGGTGCCTAGACATGAGCAACGTTAGCCGCATCTAACTTTCCTTCACATTTCCTTTCGTTAGTACGAACGAATAAAACCCGTTCTGAAGCCTCTTGGGCGATTCGTTGAGCATCCATAAGACCGAGCCAGTTGATGCGCGACAAGTAATAAAATGCGGCTGAATACTCTTCACCTGGTGAAGAAAACGCCTCGTCTTTAGCTGCCTGATACAGGGCGCAATACTCATAAGTATTCGGTCGTCTACACATCCGTGATACACCTCGGATCATCCCGGCTAAGCTCTCGTTCGACATCGTCCAGCGAATGCAGAACCTCTTCTCCCTTGCGAACCCTCTCCATGATCTGCTCGATCTTAAATAAGCCATCGGAAAACAGACCGCGCTCTTCGACCATCCGGTTAAGTTCTTGGATGGCCTCATGGTTATCCTGAGCCCAACCGTCAGCCTCTGCTTTTTTCCGCTTGCCCAACTGATTGAGCTTCGCCGCCATATCTTTTTCCGGCACAAAGTCACCAGCATCAGCCTCGCTCAATGCAGCCTCAACCTGTGCGCTCTGCCAAGCCTCACCACGGTGGATAATCATCAACCTGCTCCCGGTTATTACCGCACTAGCCACCCCTCGGCAACTTCACCTATTCCAGCCTCGAGCCAGCGTCCAAATACACCTGCTCCCGCTCTCGTTTCCCCACCGCGACCACGAATACCAGCACCCGATCATCCTGTACCTGGTACACCAACCGATACCCCGCCCCACGCAGCTTGATCTTGTAGCAATCCGGCAGCCCATGCAGGCGGTTGGCCTCGACCCTTGGTCGCTCCAGTACCTCTGCCAGCTTCTTCTTGAACTGCTGGCGCACGGTATCACCCAGCTTCTTCCACTCCTTCCACGCTCGTGGATCGAACTCAAGCTCAAAGGTCATCCAGCGACACCCTGATCCCTTTCTGGGGGCTGGCCAGCCGCTCACGAACGAGGGCAAGCAGCGCCTCCTCATCCTCCGTTACCACGGTCGTCCGAAACGGCAACCGCTCCTGGGAAGCAACATACTCCAGGGTTTGCCGCAGCAGCTCCGAGGGGGTGACACCGAGCCTATCAAGAACCGCATACGAACGAGCCTTTAAGTCGTCGTCGATGCGAAGGTTAATCGTCCCCATTTCCACACACTCCGTAATTACAATCGCAATTACATTATAACGACTACCGAACCATGCAGTAAACAAAGTCCCAGCAACGGGGCGACTAGCGCAGTCTGTCGCGCTCGGGGCGGGGGGGGCCGCCAAGCATAGCGCGGCAGCCCTGCAGTAAGCCCCCAAACTGGCGAACGCTCCCCCGTGTAGGGGGGCGCAGAATGGGAGATAACGCCCGGCAAGACAACCCATCTTGCAGGCTAACAAGGGCTCATCCCGTGAGGTGACCACTGCCTACTGATCGTCCTGTAGCACAGCACGACCTTCTTGATACATCCATCCCAGGTTGTTTTGCACAGCGGCATCACCCTGCTTTTATTGCCTTCCCTTGTGGTGTGAGGCATCCCTGCCATCAGGTGGCAAAGCCGGACATGACAAGGCTTAGACCGACTATGCGTGATCAATGCCACTTGAGAAGGCAACACGAGAGCAGTGTTCTACTATTCGGAACAGCTATTTAGCAACGGATGAGATCACCACCGACATGGGGAGGCTTATGCAGTATCCATTCAGGATATATAATGTAATCTACAAGGCACTGAATAGTACAAAACGCGCCAAGCCAATATCTATTTTTACTGAGCAACATATAGGAATTATCATGCATTTGCCACGAGCACTATTTATTACTTTGGCATGTTATTTTTCCATGCTTTCTCAAAGTGCATTCGCGGGTGACTTGGGGATTGATTGGCCTCAAGAAAAAATGGTCGATGGCAAATATATTCCTGGGCCTGCATTCGAACAGTGCACCGCTTTTGGGGACAGGTATGCCAATATTGCCACGATTGAGGATGAAGGTGAAAATAAATCTGGCAACTATTTTTCTGCATTAAAAGTCATTAAAAGCATGGGAACTCAAACGGAATGGGTCTGCTTAATACAGTATAATGTTGCGATGTTCCTAGACGGTCAGCATATGGGTGATTTCCAGTCACAAGAACTCCATCACGTAAACAAGCA
>NZ_JBFODS010000040.1:0-26695 GCF_040908445.1 Aeromonas sp. R10-2
CGCTGATAGATATCCGCCCCCTCTTGCTCCTGTTTGGCCAGCTTGGCCTGCAGCTTTTCGATGGCCTGCCACTGGCGATGAAAATAGGCAAGGGCCGGACTCTCGTGGCGCGGCTCGGCTTTTTTTCGCTTGGCCGAGGTTTTACTCTTGGTCAGTGACATGAAAACTCCAAATGAAAACGGGATAGTTGGCTACCGTGGCCACGGCAGATTATCAGAGGGGAGGAGATGCGCCTATCCTCGCGGTCTGCTGCCGGAGAAAAGCGCACGAGGTGTACCGAGGTTGTGGCTCCCGAGTCACCCGGGCAGGCACGCAATCGCTAGAGCTGACTGCGCAGTATGTTCACCAGTACAGGTGCGAAGGGCTCCAGCTTGCCTTGTTTGGGCTGGCTCAGATCTTCGATCAGCATTGTTGCATATTCCGGCCGATCATGAACACCGATTCCGGTTCAACGTGAACACCATTTCCGGACCAATGTGAACGCTCATTCCGGCTCAACCTGAACACTTTGCTCCTCCTTTCCGGAAACAGTGTTCAACATCCCGGAATCACTGTTCACATTCACCGGAATCATCCTTAACGCATTGATTTAACAACCTTTGATACGCTCTCCCTTTTGCCAGGGAAGAGCCTATGTCTGCCAAGAGGATTGCAATGCGTAAAATTCGTGAAGTGCTGCGACTGCGGCTGGAAGCTGACCTCTCTGTTCGCCAGATAAGTTGCTGCACCAAGGTCAGCGTTGGCTCCATCCAGAAACTCCTCAAAAGTGCCCAGACGCTCGGCCTGACCTGGCCCTTACCTAGCCAGCTTGATGATGGCCAACTGGCGGCCCTGTTCTATCCGCAGGCCGATACCACCATCTCGGCCCGCCATGTTGTACCGGATTGGCCCTCTGTCCATCAGGAGCTCAAGCGTAAGGGGGTCTCCAAACAACTGCTCTGGGAGGAGTACACCCAGCGCTATCCCAACAGCTGTTACAGCTACTCCCAGTTCTGCGACCGTTACAAATCCTGGTGTCAGTTGCAAAAGCGCTCCATGCGCCAGATCCACAAGGCGGGGGAAAAGCTCTTTATCGACTACTGCGGGCCCACGGTGCCCATCGCCTCGCCCTCCACGGGGGAGGTCCGTCAGGCCCAGATCTTTGTCGCCGTGCTTGGTGCGTCCAACTACACCTTTGCCGAGGCTACCTGGTCACAGTCACTGCCGGACTGGTTGCAAAGCCATGTCCGTGCCTTTGAGTTTTTCGGCGGTACACCGGCACTGCTGATCCCCGACAACCTCAAAAGCGGTGTCAGCAAGGCTTGCCGATACGATCCCGAGCTCAACCCCAGCTACCAGCAGTTGGCCGAGCACTATCAGGTGGCAGTGATGCCAGCTCGCCCTTACAAGCCCAAGGATAAAGCCAAGGCTGAGGTGGGTGTGCAGATCGTCGAGCGCTGGATCCTCGCCCGCTTGCGCCACCAGACCTTTTTCTCGCTGGCCGAGCTCAACCAGTGCATCCGGGCCTTGCTGGACGAACTCAACGAGCGCCCGTTCAAGCAACTGCCCGGTAACCGGCGCGAGGCGTTTGAGCAGTTGGACCGCCCGGCGCTGGGACCACTGCCGGTGCATCCCTATCGCTATGTCGCCATCAAAACGGTCAAGGTCAACATCGACTATCACGTCAGCTATGAGCAGCACCACTACTCGGTGCCACACCAGTATGTGGGCCAGCAACTGGAGCTCCATGCTGGCGACACTTTGCTTCAGGTCTATCACCAGCAACATCTGGTCGCGAGCCATCCGCGTAAAACCATCCCGGGGATGAGCACGCTCCCGGAACATATGCCGGAACGCCACAGCAAACAGCAACGCTGGACGCCAGGCCGTCTCAAGCAATGGGCTGCTGACATCGGACCGGGCACCTTGTGCTGGGTTAGCGAACGGCTGGAAGAGAAAGCCCATGCCGAGCAGGCATACCGACTCTGCCTGGGGCTACTGAGTCTTAGCCGGGAGTATCCGCCATCACGGGTCGAGGCCTGCTGCCAGTTGGCTAATCGGGAAGGACTGGTGCGACTCAAACAGCTCAAGTCGGTGCTGAGCAGTGGCCGCGACAAACTGCCCGCAAGCCCGCTGAGCTACCCAGAGTTATCGCAAGAGCACGAGAACATCCGTGGCCCCCAGAGCTTCCACTAAAGAGGATACGCCCCATGACCCAACAAACCCTGACCCGCCTGAGAAACCTGAAACTGACCGGCATGGCGGATGCAGTGCAACAACAACTGGAACAGGCCAGTACCTACGAAGGGCTGCCCTTCATCGAGCGTCTAAGCCTGCTGGTCGAACACGAACAACTGAGCCGGGAGCAACGTAAACAAGCTCGGCTAGTCAAGCAGGCGCGGCTCAAACTCCAAGCCACGGTGCAAGAGGTGGACTACCAGTCTGCACGCAACCTGGAGCGGTCACAGGTTGCAAACCTGGCCCAAGGAGAGTGGCTGCGCCGAGGCCAGAACCTGCTCATTACCGGCCCCTGTGGCTGTGGAAAAACCTACCTGGCTTGTGCGCTGGGCTACCAAGCCTGTCAGCAAGGGCATAGCACTCGTTACTACCGGCTGCCACGTCTGCTGCTTGAACTGAGCCAGGCCAAGGTAGATGGCAGTTACGCCAGACTGCTGGGTCAACTGGCAAGGATAGAGCTACTGGTCCTCGATGACTGGGGACTGGAAGCGGTGAATGCCGAGCAACGCAACGCACTGCTGGAGATCATGGATGATCGGTATGGGAAATACTCGACGGTCGTGGTCAGTCAGTTGCCAACGGAAGAGTGGTACGCGAGCTTGGGGGACAACACCCTGGCAGATGCGATCCTGGACCGGCTGATGCACAACGCTCACCGGCTGTCACTGAAGGGAGAATCGATGAGAAAGAGGAGAAGTGAGTTGACCCAATCTGAACAGTCGAGTTAGAAACGGGATGACGTGAGCGCGTTAAGGATCAGGGTGTTCACGTTGGCCGGAATGGCTGTTCAACTTCGCCGGAATACGCAATTGTCAGCAATTGTGCATCATCTTCCAGCGCCAGTGCCTGCTGATCATCGCCATAGTGGGTCCAAATCAGGCTATCCACCAGCTGTTTGCGCTTGGCAACCAGCACCTTGTTGCTTTGCTCCGTATCACCCAGATTGAGTACCCGGATCGCCTCTTTGGCTCTTTCCGTCAACCCCTCAACCCGACCACTCCATTTAAAGCGCAACTCGGTTTCGCACTCAGGCATCAGCGGGGTCAACGGCAGAGGCTGCGAGCCATGGGCGGCATCGCACTGTTTCGGTGTTTTGCAACTGGCTACCAGATTGCTGAAATCCATGGTGCGCTTAGGGGCGAGATCCCTAGCCTCAACATGCTCGTTCATGGTGTCTTCACTGGTGCCGCTGATGGCTTGGCAACAGTAGGCGCAGAGATGGAATTGCTCAGTAGTGCAAGCCTCCCGGATCTGCTGGCGAATTGCCTGACCCTCTTCATCGTTGGGTAGGTCGTGATATCGAGCATGAGGATTTTGACGTTTGAATGCCGCCAGACTTGCAGGTTCTTGTCCCTTATAAATCTTGCGCACGGCGCAGCTCCTCTTTGCGCAGCAGCAGGCTAGCCTTGGTCAGCTCCAGGTTGTTGGCTGGCAGCTCGGCTCTTAGCGCGGCCAGCAGGGCATTGGCATTATCAAATTGCCGATCTTGAATTAAATCGAGTAAGTCATTCAGTCGGCTCGCCACCCGCTCATTGCGAATAGCGGTATCCATCACCTCCAGCAGCACCGAGTTGGCATCCTGACCATATTGGGATGGCACTTCAGTCAACTCGCCATTATCGAGCGAATAGACCAGTACATCCTTGCAATCGCTGATCACCAGGGGGGAGTGGGTGGTCAGCACAAACTGACAGTTGGGGAAGGTATCAGTGAGCCGCTGGATGATAGTACGTGCCCACTGGGGATGCAGGTGCATGTCCACCTCGTCGATCAGCACCACCCCATCGCCGTGCAGCGGATTTTCCAGCTCCGGATTCATCATTGCGAGGCGGCGGGCAATATCGCCCACCAGTGCCATCAGGGATTTCTCCCCTTGCGACAGTTGCAACACATTGAGGGTCTGACCCTCCTTGTCGATGGACATATGCAGACGCGGCTTACGGCGGACCTTCAGATTTTTAAATCCGGGCATAAAGTTGGCAATAGCTGTGCGCACCGCCGTCAACTGACGATCTCTGGCTGATGCCTGTGTCTGTTGCAACTTTTGCCAAAGATCAGGACCGAGTAAATCTTGAAGTTCATTAAGAACTTCAGTAGGGATTACCGACTCGTTTTCGCTATCTTCCCGCTCGCGAAACCACTCAAAGAAACGACGAAAATCGACTCCTTGACTCAGCGAATTGTCATAACCATCGAGTTGGCGAAATGAATGTTTCTCTTTGATCTTTAGCGGAATATCCAGCACCACCCGCTCGACTGGGTAGAAGGCGATCAGGGGTAAGCTGACATTTTCCTGCTCTGTCAATCGTGCTCGATACTCATCGGCTAGTTTGCTAGCGTCGGTCAATATGGATTGCTCGTTGCTCTTGCGACCGGCGCGAGTTTTGGTGAGAGACCAGATGTATTCCTTCAGCTGATCGTGTAGTTGAAGAGAGACCACCGCGGTATTGGCGCCATTGAGGATGACCTCTTCCGGGATGGGGCTGCCGCTGCCTTTGTCGCTGCGCAAACGGGCAACAAACCAGCTGAGTGAGGTCGCCAACGATTTGAGTACCGAGGTTTTGCCTGCACCATTGTTGCCAATCAGCACGGTCACATTCGAGTTTGCCCGCTCCGTGGGGGCAAACTCGATGGCAAGACGCTCAAAACGCCCCAGATTTTCGAGGGTGAGTTGTTTGATTTCCATGCTCTATTCCTAATTTTGCTGCCAACACGACCTTATCTCGCCTGCACTTGGCTTACAACCCGTCGAATGTTGCCGCTGACTGCACATCATACGAGCGGGTCAGGCCGTTGCGCGAGGCTTGCGGGGCCCACACTTACCTTTTTTGCCGCTGGCGGTGGCCCGCTCGGTCTGAATGCGGGCCAGCAGGGCGGCGGTTTCTCGTGCGTCCGATTACGCTTCGCTAATCGAACCTACGTCGCGGATGTTTTGGTTGCCCGTTTGCGCGGCTTGGCAGTGGCCCGCTCGGCTTGAATGCGAGCCAACAGGGCGGCGGCGCTATTGTCGCCACTGATCAGGTCCGGGTTGGCTGCGCGCCAGTCGGCGGTCAGCTCGCCACGAAATGCCTTGGCCAGAATGGCCTGGGTCAGGTTATCGACCCGCGCTTTGGCCGTCTTGGCCTGCTGCTCGATGGTATCGGCATAGGCAAAGAGTTGTTCTACGCGACGGACAATTTCGGTTCCTGATTACCCATGACCCTCAGCCAGCTTCAAGAGCCGATATGGCATCGGAGGGCTTGCCATGACTGCATGCCCCAATTCAACCAACATGCTCTTGAGGTCAAAACGATGATTAAACCGGAAGCAGTATTCCGCAAGATGCCTTGGTAAATGCTTCGCTCCGAGCTTATGACAACTGCCCCGCAGCGAGTTCTTCAGGCCACGCAGCTCAGGGCGAAACAACCGCTCACAGCTGGCGTAGAAGTTGTTTACATCAACGAGCGCTATAGCCATCACGCTGCCTCAGATTGCCAATCACATGGGTGACCACTCCGAACAACTCCAGGGAGAGGCTCATACAAGGGTCGATAGGCGCGAACGCCGGATTGGCTGGCAACAGCCGCAACCTCGGCTTGAGCTGCAAGGTCTTTACCGTGAAGCCGCCATCGAGTAGTGCAATCACCACATCACCATTGCGCGGGGTGAGGCTCTTATCGACCACCAGCAAGTCACCGGGAAAGATGCCGACCCCGGTCATGCTCTCCCCCTCGGCACGCAGATAGAAGGTTGCTGCAGGGTGGGCCACGCAGTGGGTGTTGAGGTCCAACTTCCCTTCCAGATAGTCGCTGGCTGGGCTGGGAAAGCCGCAAGAGGCGCGGTGCAAGAACAGCGGGATGGTCACCTCGGCGGGTGATAGGTCTGGGGTTAACAGCTTCATGGTAAAACGCTTGTATTTATATACAGTCATTATAGCGCACCACCTTTGAACCAGCGCAAGCCCCACATGACAGTGATGGCGTACCATGGTGTCAACAAATAACAAAGAGGTCAGTATGAGTCACAGTCTGTGTGCCCTACCGAAAGAGCAGCAAGAACGGGTCGAGGTCGAGAAGGCCGCCGCATACGCGGTATGGAAGGAGCGCAACGGTCACTTGGCCAGCGCAGAAAGCGAAGCGAACCAACATCAAGGTGAACTGGGTCGCTACTTCCTTGAAAAGGTCGCCTACTTCAAGTCGCGCTGACCCTATCAACACGTTCATCGGTGGCTATGCAGGTCACTAGCAACAAACCGCATTCCAAACAACTTAACGAGGTACGTATTGTGACGGCATTGGTAGTCAACTTGGTAGAGACCTACTCCAGCCGAGGTGCTTACAAGGGCGCCATTAGCGCTTGGCGGGTTTCAAGTGATATGGCCAACAAAATCTCCACCGTCATTGGGGTTTACAAGTCTCAAGTCGTGGTTGTCATCGAAGGCTGCCAGCTGAAACTCTCGACACCTGATGCCAATGAACTACACGATGACGGGTGTGATGGTCGTTACTTCGTGGTCGGTGGAGACGTTTACGAAGACACCAAAGCTTGGCTAAAGCCGCATCCGTGGTTATTCAAGTCACTGGCCAGCGTACAAGGCCCACGCTACCTGAGCCTCGAAGAGGCCAACCAGATACCTTCAGGCAGCGTCATACTGAAGTAAGCCATATCTACACATCTTGATAGATAAGGTGAGGGAGGCTCGCGCCTCCCCCACTCAACACCACACCTCACACAAGCTCTCTGCCTGCGCCAGAACCAGCTGAGCAGCCTCTTCCTGCTGGTCTGGCGGGTACTTGTACTTGCGCAGGATGCGCTTGACCATCAGCCGCAGTTTGGCGCGCACGCTTTCGCGGCTGCTCCAATCCACGGTCACGCTACGGCGCAGGTTGGCTGTCAGCTCATGGGCTATCTTGGCCAGTATCTCGTCCCCCAGCTCACGCACTGACGCCTCGTTGTTGGCCAACGCATCATAGAAGGCGAGCTCGTCATCGTTAAGGCCCAAGGCCTGCCCCCGCTTGCTTACGGCGGCAAACTTCTTGGCCATGTCGATCAGCTCCTCGATCACCTGTGCGGTTTCGATGGAGCGGTTCTGATAGCGTGCGATCACCTTGGTCAGCATCTCCGAGAACTTCTTCTCCTGGGAGAGGTTGGTCGCGAACTTCGACTTGATCTCCCCCTCCAGCAGTCGCTCCAGCAACTCCACCGCAAGATTGCGCTCCGGCAGGTTGCGCACCTCGGCCAGAAACTCATCATCGAGCAGGCCGATATTGGGCTTGTCGAGCCCCACCGCTTCAAACACATCGACCACATCGCCCGATACCACCGCATTGCCGATGATCTGGCGAATGGCCAAGTCGCGCTCTTCGTCGGTTTTCTTCTTTTGGGAGATCGCCTTCTTGGTCAACAACACTTTGACCGCCTGCAAGAAGGCCACTTCTTCCCGCACTGCCTTGGCCTCGTCAAGGGTGCAGCAGAGCGTGAACGCCTTGCTCATCGCCAGCGCGTTGTCGGCAAAGCGCTTCTTGCCATCCTCAAGGCCAAGAATAAAGTTGGCGGCCCCGGCGAGCAACTTGTGGCCACCGGTGAGGTAGTCGCTGTAATCAAAGCCATGCAGCAGGGCGCGCAGGATATCGAGTTTCTCCTCCAACACCGCGTAGGCCTCATGGGCATCGACGGTCGGCTTGCCCCGTCCTTTGCTGGCGGTGTACTCCTTGATGGCGCTCTTGAGCTCGTTGGCGATCCCGATGTAATCGACCACCAGCCCGCCTTGTTTGTCCTTGAACACCCGGTTCACCCGTGCAATCGCCTGCATCAGGTTGTGGCCCTTCATCGGCTTGTCCACATAAAGGGTATGTACGCAGGGCGCATCGAAGCCGGTCAGCCACATGTCGCGCACGATGACTAGCTTGAGCGGGTCACTCGGGTCTTTGAACCGCTTCTCCAGCCGTTTCTTGACCAAGGCTGGATGAATATGGGGGCGCAGCAACGCCTTGTCAGAGGCGCTACCGGTCATCACGATCTTGATGGCCCCCTTGTCGGGGTCCGGGTCATGCCAGTCGGGGCGCAGGGCCACCACGGCATCATACAAGTGCACGCAGATCTCGCGGCTCATGGCCACCATCATCGCCTTGCCATGCTGCGCCTGATTGCGCTCCTCGAAGTGGGCCACCAGATCGGCGGCCACCCGCTCTATCCTAGGCTTGCTGCCCACCACCTTCTCCAGTGCGGCCCAGCGTGACTTAAGCTTGGCCTGCTCACCCTCTTCCTCATCCTCGGCCAGCTCATCTACCTCGTCATCGAGGTGGGTCAGTTCGTCGGCCTTGAGCGACAACTTGGCGAGGCGTGACTCGTAATAGATCGCCACCGTCGCGCCATCTTCCTTGGCCTGCTGCATGTCATAGACGTGGATGTAGTCACCAAACACCGCGCGGGTATCCCGGTCTTCACTCGATACCGGGGTGCCGGTAAAGGCCACAAACGTCGCGTTGGGCAGTGCGTCGCGCAAGTGCTGGGCATAGCCGACCTGATAGCGCGCCGCCCCTTCTGCAATCTGGTTGGGTAATTTGAGCGAGGCGCTGAAACCGTACTGGGTGCGGTGCGCCTCATCGGCAATCACCACGATGTTGGCGCGCTCGCTCAGCACCGGGAAGGTGTCTTCATCCGCGCCGGGCATAAACTTCTGGATGGTGGCAAACACAATGCCGCCGGAGGGTCGGTTGGCCAGCTTGCTGCGCAGATCGCCGCGGGTTTCCACTTGCACCGGCTGCTCGCGGATCAAATCTTGCGACAGGGAAAACACCCCGAACAGCTGGCCATCAAGGTCATTACGGTCGGTGATCACCACGATGGTCGGGTTCTCCATCGCCGCCTCGCGCATCACCCGCGCCGCAAAGCAGGTCATGGTGATGCTCTTGCCGCTGCCCTGGGTGTGCCACACCACCCCGCCCTTATGGCTACCACCGGGGCGCGACGCCGCCACCACCTGGGTGATCGCCGCGCGTACGGCATGAAACTGGTGATAACCGGCGATCTTCTTGACCAAGCGGCCATCGTCTTCAAACAACACGAAAAAGCGCAGGTAATCGAGCAGCATGGCCGGGGTCAGAATGCCGCGCACCATGGTCTCCAGCTCGCCAAACTCGCCATAGGGGTCGAGGTTGACCCCATCCACCGTGCGCCACTGCATAAAGCGCTCGGCATTGGCCGACAGCGACCCCATCCGCGCCTCGCTACCATCGGAGGCAATCAGGATCTCGTTGTACTGAAACAGGTCGGGGATCTGCTCCTTGTAGGTCTGCAGCTGATCAAACGCCTTCCAGATGTCGGCATTCACATCGGCCGGGTTCTTGAGCTCAAGCACCACCAGCGGCAGCCCGTTGATGAAGAGGATGATGTCGGGGCGGCGGGTGTGTTTGGGCCCCTTGATAGAGAACTGGTTGATGGCCAGCCACTCGTTGGCGGTGGGCTGCTCGAAGTCAACGAGGCGGACAAAGTCCCCCACCGTCTCGCCATCGCGCTGGTACTGCACCGGCACCCCATTCACCAGCAAGCGGTGAAATGCCCGGTTGGCCGACAGCAGCGCCGGGGTATCGAGATTGACCACCTGCGCCAGCGCATCTTCACGCGCCACCAGCGGCACGGAGGGGTTGAGCCGGGCAATCGCCTCCCGCAAGCGCTCGCGCAGCAGCACCTGCTGGAACTGCTCACGCCACGGGTTATCAGAATCGGGGGCCACATCGTAGCCACACACCACGCGATAGCCCACCTCGGCCAACCACCCCAGCACCTCTTGTTCCAACTGATCTTCGGTCATTGTTGCTCAATCCCTCAAGACGATCCCTGGCCCCCCCATGGCCTCTGCCATTCGGGTATGCCCAACCTGCTCAGCGTCACAACGGGTGACATATCGACTCGTCACCCCCATCTGTCGATGGGATCGACAGGTTGCGAAAATATGTTTAAAAAAAGCCGAAAAATCGACACGTCATGGTGATATGTCGATCCCGTCACCCTGATCGGTTAGCGGGTCAACTCGGCGAACAACGCATCGTTGATGTAGTACTTTTCACGGCCAACCTGCTCTTCCCGCAAGATGCCCATCGTCGCCAGTGTTTGCAGATAGCGAGAGGCCGTCTGGCGTTTGGCAATACCGGCATCGACCAGAAACCCGATCTTGGTGTAGGGCTGCATAAAAATCAGTTCGACCAGATCCTTGCTATAGATGGCCTCCGCCTCCCGCTGCACCCGCTCGCGCACCTCTTCCATCAAACTCAGGATGCGATTGACCTGCTCAAAGGTTTGCTGTGCCGTGCTCTCTACCGCCCTCAGCATAAACAGCACCCAGGGCTCCCACTGCTGTGCTTCGGTGATGCCCCGCAGCCCGGCGTAATATGCCTGCCGATTGGCGATGATGTAGCGCGACAAAAAGAGCACCGGGATATCCAACAGTTGCTGCTCAACAAGATACAACAGGTTCAGGATGCGACCGGTACGGCCATTACCATCGGGGAAGGGGTGAATCGCCTCGAACTGATAATGCATCACCGCCATCTTGACCAGCGGGTCCAGCTCATCCTCGGCATGGATAAATTGCTCAAGATTGGCCAGCTTGTCGCGGATCACCTGCTCTCCAACGGGTGGGGTATAAATGACCTCACCTCGGTCACTCTTCAGGGCCGTACCGGGGATGGCGCGAATGCCGATATCCACCTGTTTAATCAGCCGAACCAGTTCAATAAACAGGTTGGTATTGAGCGGGCGATCCTTGAGCGAATGGAAGCCATGATAGAGCGCCTCACGGTAGCGCAGCACCTCTTTGGTGTGAGGATCTGTCTTGCCATCGCGGTTGGCGGCGGCGCGATACAGCTCGTCATTGGTGGTGACGATATTCTCGATTTCCGATGAGAGCCGCGCTTCTTGCAAGATGATGCTGTTAATCAGCAGCCCCTGATTGGGGATCTTGGCCGCCAGCCCGCGCAGATTGGCCAATACCCGGTTGGCCGCGATGGCTTGTTTCAACACCGCCTTGGTCTCCAGCTCGATGATGGGGGGCAGCAATGGCAGGTCGTTATAGGGCTGGTTACGATCAAATGACATCAGCAGTCACCTCTTTTAGTCAGCATGGTTCCAACACCCCGCACTGGTGGCATCAAAAAATACAACCTCCTTGATGCCCGCATCATTTAGCATTTTTTCCATATGCACCCTTTCGGATTCAATTTTTTTTGGTGTCTTGTTACCAGCAAACACAGACACCGCGGCGCGACGGCATGGTGATAACGCCAGCTGCTCAAGAATATGACGATCCTGTTTGCCAATGCTCCAGCCATAAATAGTCATGCTGTCTTTGGGGCGAGGTAATTCATGTTGATACACATGGGAAAGATATCGGGAGCTGTTTATCGCGGCGATCTTGCTCTCTGACGAGCCCTCGCACACAAACAGAGGTTGACCGTCATTATCACGCCAGTACTGGGTGATAAGGCTTAATGGGTCGCTATTGTCGGCCATCAGCTTACTTTCCTCGCCACCTTGAGTTCGGTAGAGCGCAAGATTGCCATGAGGATAAAAGACTCTGGTCACTCCGGGCTCAAGTTCAGCAGGGAATGACGCGTTGAAGCATTGCTTGATCAATTTGGGGTCTGTCGCGCGCGTCTTATCAATGGTGAACCCGTCCTCAAAACGCCAACCATTGGCTTGGCGAGCATTAAGTGATGCCCAATAGACTATCAAGTCGTAGTTGAGGCTGAATACCGTCGAAAAACCTGCCATAAAGCGGCCAATATGGTCAAGCCCTTGCTGGTCACTGATAGCCTTGTCTGGATGAATGTCTTTTACGGTATCGATCAGCGCCCGCCGCACATCTGTATAGGCGTTGCGAACTTTGTCACGCTCGATTTTGGCCAGCTCAAACTTTTGATTGATATAGTCAGCCTGCCATAGGCGATATAACACTCGTTCGAAATCACGGTCATTCTTGGCGAATTGATCAAACACCTCCTGTGCGGCAGGGCGGATAAATCCGTGCTCACAGCCCTGCTGATACAGGTTGGTGTAACGAAAACAGGGATCGACAGCGACACTGCCGCCATTGCCCACAATCAGGGTGTCGCTGTAATCGGCCTGTATCTCACGCCATGTCTTTATATCTGCCACGTCAGCTTGCCCCTTCGACCATAGCCTCAGCCTCCGGCAAGCGCAGTTGGCCGGAGATCAGGCGGGGCAGCAGCGTGTCGCGCAGGGTGGCGAGGGTTTGGGCTTGCTCGTGATTTGACAGAATGCGTTCAAGCAATACTCCAACAGAGCCGTTGAAACGATCCAAGATGTTTTGTGTCGGAGTGACCACGGGATAATCCAGTAGTACTGCACCGCTAACATTCGCTTGTGCACTGCCATGAGAACGTGCTTCGGCATAACCTTTGAATGCAGAGTTTCTAACTAAGCAGTAAACAAATCCCAAATCAATCAAACCAGATTTTGTGGCAATGCGCCCAACTCGTTGATTTAGATATGCATGCGGCTCTACGTGAGGCACAAGCCCCGTTTCCCCAACGTATCCAGTCATACCAACGAGCAGGTCACCTCGTCTAAGTTTGAATCGGCTCAGGCCCTCCGTCGTTTCGGGAGCTATATACGAACACCCAGAAAAATCGATGATTCCCGGTTTAACGTCGCCAATCTTCACTACTGGGTGCCCAGATTCACACCAGTCCTTGCTCTTAAAGGCATAACCATTCTGAAAGTGGGCGACATCTCCAAGAGTTCCTGTATTCCACCCCTTCGGTATCATGCCAAGCGCGGACTCTTCGAAGCTGTTGGGGAACAGGGCTGCAACCTCGGGGGCCAGACCTGCTAGTTGCTCGCCACGAGCACGGGCATGGACCGGGTCGAAGTCAACAAACCACGACTTGAACAACGCCTGAGCGATCGCCTCTAGCGTGGTGTTGGTCTCTCGCAGCAAGGCGATGCGATCGTCGAGATGAGATAGGAAAGTGACGATCACATCCCGATGCTCTACCTTCGGCCAAAATAGTCGATACGAAAAAATAGCGTCAAGAGTAATACTTGCCTGGTTGGCACTGCCTTGCGCCTTTGAAACAACGTGAGCAGAAAAATCTTGAGACCTCATCTGGTAGTAGATGAATTTTTGGTCAGCCAATGACTTTGACTTGGCTCGGATGATTACCGAGTTCTGATTCATTAACGCACTTTCGGCCCAAGCCGGAACTCGGATTGTGCGACCAACGACTGAAGCGGGATTGTTTGGCCAAGAGCCGACAGTGGCAACAACAATATCGTTAACTTCAAGGCTTACTTCTGGGGTTTCCTTTGCGATGTCTGGAGATACAAATTTCAGGTCGTTTGGACTAATGCTATCGTCAGTAAAATTTGAGACCCTTACAATAGGGACACCAGAGCTTATATAGTCCTTAGATTTGAACGCGAATCCCTTCCTGTAAGAAATAAGCGAACCTAAATCCTGCATTGGCCACTCAGAGCTCATACCCAAGTCCCTCCAGTTTCTGCTTGATCAACTGGTCCAGCTCGGCGCCCTTGGTCATCTGGTCGCCAAGTTGTTTGGTCAAGCGAGCCATCTTGTCGGCAAAGGCCTCATCGTCCTCCTCCACCTCTTCCGCGCCCACATAGCGGCCGGGAGTCAACACATGGCCATGCTCGGCAATCTCGGCCAAGGTTACGGTGCGGCAGAAGCCCGCTACATCCTCGTAAGGCTGCTCGCACTCCCCGTCACCTTTCCATGCGTGGAAGGTATCGGCGATACGGGTAATCGCGCTCTCATCGAGTTCGCACTGCACCCGGCTGATCATGGTGCCCAGCTTGCGGGCATCGATAAACAGCACTTCCCCCTGGCGGCGGGTCTTGTTCTTAGCGAGGAACCATAGGCAGGCCGGGATCTGGGTGTTGAAGAAGAGCTGCCCCGGCAGGGCCACCATGCACTCCACCACGTCCGCCTCCACCATGGCACGGCGAATATCACCCTCGCTGTTCTGGCTGGAACTCATTGAGCCATTGGCCAGCACGATACCGGCACGACCAGTTGGCTTGAGGTGGTAGAGCATATGCTGCAGCCACGCATAGTTGGCGTTGCCCGCAGGCGGCGTACCGTAGACCCAGCGCGGATCCCCCTCGAGGCTACCATGCCACCAGTCGCTGATATTGAACGGCGGGTTGGCCAGCACGAAGTCTGCACGCAAGTCAGGGTGCTGATTGCGGGTGAAGGTATCCCCGTTTTCGCGCCCGAGGTTGTAGTCCATCCCCTGGATGGCGAGGTTCATGGCCGCCAGCCGCCAAGTGGTCGGATTTGACTCCTGACCGTAGATGGAGACATCACCCAGCTTGCCGCCATGGGCTTCGATAAACCTCTCCGACTGCACGAACATGCCGCCTGAACCGCAGCAGGGGTCGTAGACCTGACCATGATGGGGAGCAAGTACCGCCACCAGTGTCTTGACGATACTGGCAGGCGTGTAGAACTGGCCCCCCTTCTTGCCCTCGGCACTGGCAAACTCGCCTAGGAAGTACTCGTAGACCTGCCCCAAGATGTCGCGCGCTTCACCGACATCACTGCCAAAGCCAATCTTGGAAACCAGATCCACCAGCTCGCCGAGCTTGCCATCAGGCAACTGGGCACGGGCGTAGCGCTTGTCGAGGATGCCCTTGAGCCGTGGGTTCTCCTGCTCGATCAGGGTCAGCGCATCGTCAATTCGCTTGCCGATATCGGCCTGCTTGGCATGGGCACGCAGCCCCTCCCAACGGGCCCCTTCCGGTACCCAGAAGGCGTTCACCTCACGGTAGTAGTCGCGATCTTCCAGCTCCTCGGCCAGCAGATCATCGTCACAATCGTAGAGGAAGTACTCGTCGCTCTCATCGGCAAAGCGGCGGGTCAGCTCAGCGCGACGGGCGGCGAAGGAGTCGGAAATGTACTTGAGGAAGATAAGGCCCAGCACGATGTGCTTGTACTCGGCGGCATCCATGTCGGCACGCAGCTTGTCTGCGGCAGCCCACAGGGTCTTCTTCAGCCCCTCGATACCGGTAACTTGCGGCTCATCCTTGGCCTGCTTGCCCTTTCCACTGGCTTTCGCTTTGCGTGGTGCTGCAGCGGCTGCTTCGCCATCCAACACCCGGAGTACAGCACCGCCCCGCCCGCGCCCCTTGCGCAGAACGCCCTGTTCCAGCAGGGCCTCGCGTGCGGCGGTAAAGTCCTCATCGGTCAGGTCGCTGAATTGGGCTTTCAAGGTTTCCATCAGGGCTTGGTTGCCGATACTGCTACCATCTTCAGGAACGGCGGCCAGCAGCGCTTGGCTGAGCTCGTTGAGGTCGGTCATGGGGTTCTCCGGTTAATGCGTGTTGCCTTCACAGCCCACCTGCGCGAAAGCCAAGGTGAGGATGCGGGCCAAGTCGTCAGACTGACGGAACGGCGCATGCCGAGTCTTGCGGGCGCAGCAGGGACCTATCCAGGGTGGTGGGTCAACAGAAGGCGATGCAGCCAAGGTGATGCATCGGCGAGAAAAAGTCCGGCCCGTCAGTCGTCTATCCATTATCTGGCGGGCAGTTTATACAAATGAACCCCGCAGCACTATGCGTAATGTCACGCGAAAGGTGATCACTGCGCATCGTTGTTATTGCAGAGATGAAATGGTCAACGTCTCACGTTAGCGGGCAAAAAAACAAAGGAAAGGCCATGAATTGGCCTTCCCCACGACCTATCCCATTAATCACGGATGAGTAGGTGCCAAAATGTAACCACAAGCGGATTGGTGGTCACGTCTTGCGCTTAGGATTGGCGTCCATGTTCGTCGCTGGGTAAATGACTAAGTAGACATAGCCGTGGCTGCCAAGGGTATCGGCTTCGCAGGTAAAGCCTCCATGCTGGATAGTGATACGTTGCTGGCGCTGGGCATCCAGTTCGCCGGTCAGCAGCTTGGCTTCCAGTTCCTTGATGATGGTAGGTAAGGCAGCCTCCAGCCGGTCTATAGCCTCCTCCTGCCATTCGCCTACCAGTGAGGCCCGATCTGACAGAAAGTGCAGGCGATGATGCTCTTGAATGAGACGAGCCCCAAAGCGCGGCGTCACGTTATGGGGCAAGCCCCACTGCGCAAAAATCCGGGTGGACTGGTCTGGCGCTGCGGGTCGGTGTTCGTCATTGGTGTGGGTGGTTGTCGTGGTCATGATTAGCAATACCTCAGTCGAATGTCTATGCGGGTGCCGGGCACATTGTGGCGCTGGCGCAGTCTGTTCAGATGCTCCGGGAGTTCTGTCAGACTGGCCAGTCGCCCCCGGTAGAGCCGGGAGAGATTGACGTAATCGGGATGGCTCACGGTGATGGTTACCTGATGCCCAGGCTGCCAGCGGCCAAATAGACGGGCTTTGGCCTCTTTGATGGTGGTGATGCCGGGAGCGGATAACGTCTGCCGGTTACGCAGATGCAGTTTATTGAGCTCGGGGGCATAGCGATGCACCTCGAGTCCGGTGATAAGACGGGTCATGTTCGGCGACTCCAATGATGCAAAGGGCCAGCCTGTGAGGGCTGGCCCTTTATGCTGTTTGTGGATGAACGGGGCTGGCTTGTTGTGGTTGTTGACCGCTACCAGGTCGCGGTGGCTAGCCGTTGTAAAACAGGATGTAGTTCACACCGGCCTGCTGGGCAGCAGTGAGCAAGGGTTGCAGTGCTGGCGGGATGGCATCGAGCTCCATGGCCAGGTTCAAGGTGTACTCGTAGGTGGAGTCATCCTTTACGCCTACATGTTCATGGGAGGCCATAAGCTTGACCCATTGCCATTCTGATTCCTGGTCTGCGTCATCGTAATCGCCGATGATGGAACTCATGGCGACATCCAGCATCTGCATAACCGAATGGCCTGCCAGTGGGTCAGGTGTTGCAGGGATGGTGTTGGTCATTGCATCGCTCCTTGTTGTCTGGGCTGTGCGTTACATCTGATTGATAACCGGCTTGCAATTGAGCCGGTCCAGCAGGTGCTGCGAGCCGTACTGGGCTACCAATCGGTCTATTGCCATTTGGGCGCAGGCCACTCTGCTGGGCTTATTCTCTGGGATTGCGTAACGCGCAGTGAGCCAGCCACCGAGCAGCGCGATGCGGTAACCACTCGGAATATGGGTAAGCGAGGTGCCGACGCCCCTGCCGTGAATGAGAAAGGGCACGGCTTGGCCGCCGATGTCGATATCCATGCGTTGCCCTTTGAGCTCGAAGGTGGTGAGCTCGCCAGTTTGCGGATGTTTGCCGGGCACCTTGATGGTGATGTTTTTCGCCATTTCACACCTCCGGCTTGGCTTCAAAGTGGCGGGTTACAACGCCCGCTTCCGGGTCGATACTGATAAAGGCCGGGGCTTGCGGGTAGTACTGGTAGAGCCGCGCCAATTCAGCGCGAAACACCTCAACGTTTGGCGCAATCACATGGCTGGTATCCCCTTCGGCGTAGGTAAATGTCTCTAGCTTCTCCGTGTGAATCCAGATGCCGAAGTACCAGGCGTCTTCCTCGGTGTCGTATTGCTGCCAGACCTGGGCCAGCAGCGTCCGGTCGTAGTAGTAACGGTCAGCCTGATGGCTCCCCCGGTCGATGCGGCAACCCGTCACGGTGAGCTCAAAAAGGATACGCCCCGCTTGGTGAGCCTTCTTGACCCGGCGCAGCAGCGTGAGGGCTTTGGCTCTGCTACGACCATTACCGAGCGGGTGCTGCTGTCTGGCCCGCAATGCCAGATGGGTCATTATCTTCGGTGCGGTGTTGTGGTTGAGCTGGCCGATAGCGGCGGTGAGTTGTCGGGCGGACAGAGTCTTGTAATCACGTAAGTCATGCATGGTTGGGCTTCCTTCAAATGCAAACAGCCCCTCGGTGTGAGGGGCTGTATGGGGTCTTGTGTGTGCTGGTGGCCGTGGCTCAGGTGTGACTACTCCAATCCGGCTTGTCATTACTACCGTGGTTGACGTAGGCCCCGACAATTACCCGTTGCCACTCACCGACCGGCTGACCCGCTGCATTACAGGCGCAGCGAAAGCGGGCGAAGTTAATCTCTCGTGGCAGGTGCTCACGCATATCCCGTGGACTGACAAAGAGCGTGGTCTTGTGCAACACAGGGTTGGGGGCCACCAGCGGGCCACCAATACGTCGCCCCTCCACATCGTGGGCATAGGCAAAGCCCGGCAGCATCAACTGCTGACTGATGAGCTTGGCAAGCCCTGAGTGAGCACACATGGCCTCCGCTACGGAGGCCTGGCTAAAGCTGTCGTTGAATTCGATCATGGGTGTTTCTCCTTTTCCTCCGGTGAACGGTAAGCAGCTGCCAGCAGCGCAAACTGTTCGACCAGATAGCTGATACTGATGCCCAGTTCATCGCTCACCCCATCCCCTAGACGGTGATGCAGGTGTGCCATGTCATCGGCGACACGTTGGGCTAGGTGGGCCATTGAACTCGGTGGCGAGCTTGCCACTGTCAGGGTGATGTAGAGATCCATCACATCTCTCCCCAGGGTGCTTGCTCCCACAGTGACAGCCGGGGCAGCACGTCTTGTGCGAGAGCCTGTTGCAACTGCTGTAGTACCTTCACAAGCCGAGGTGCCTGCTCAGGGCTCCCGGTCCATTCGCTCGATTGGTACAGGGCGCAGCAGGTGAACTTGTAGAGGGCCACCAGCTCGCTATCGGTGAGTGGAGCCTGGTGGTAACGGTGGGCAGGTTTAAGCGGACTCAGCTTGGTAGAGCGGTGCTGACGTGGTTGATGACGCCCCAGCTGATAGCGATGCCAGACTGCACGCCGGTTGGCGAGCATCATCAGCCGTACCAGCCGGTCTACCCGCCACGTCCAGGTACTGGTGACATCCATTGGCGAGTTCCACCAGAGGGTGCGCAGCAACTCAAGGATGTAGTGCGGTGGCATCGGGGCATTGCAAAAGCGGTGTAACTGTACGGCAAAGGCTAGGTAATCCTTGCGATCGATCATGAAGGCAGACATGGGGTGATTCCTTGAAATGCAAAAGGCCACCTGCAGTGAGGTGGCCCAGTGGGTAGTGTTGGAATATCCGGATCATGGTGTTGGCGCGGATGATCCGGGTTTGGGGATGCTGGCGTTATTCGTGCGCCTGCTCTGCGTCTGGGTTAGCCGCATCAAACAGGATGGCGTAGAGCGCACAATCAATGCCGTTGACGGTATCGTGATGCGGGTAATAGGGTGGTGCGTCTCGGGAGCGCTCGAAGTAGTCGCCAAAGCAGCTGAGGCATTCGCGGATCTCGATGGTGGATCCCCGCAGCAAGGCCTCTTCAAGCTGCATGGCATAACCCTCGTCATCACGAGCCTTGGTGACTGCTTGCCCCAACAACGCCAGCGCCCCTTGGTTGCTGGCGGCTGCCAGGCCATGGCGTAGCTTCCCGAGCATTTCCTCAAGGGCATAGGGATTGGGTAATCGCATGGTGCGTGTCCCTTCTTGGGTTGGCTAATGGCGCAGATGATGCAGCAGCGCATCGATGGCCTCGACACAATCGCTCTGGGTGAGTTGGTAGCCGTTAGGCAGGTGAGCCACGATAGCGGGCTCGGCCTGCATCTGAACGTTGTCTTCAAGCCAGCAGCGCAGCTCGAGGAGGATGTCGAGGGCGGTGAGGTGAGATTTGCCTGGGGTCTGGTTCATAGCAGGTTTCGCTCAGCCAGCGAGACTACGCCCTCAGCACCGACCACCAGATGGTCGAGCAATCGTACATCGACCAGCGCCAAGGCCTCTTTGAGGGCTTGGGTAAAGACCCGGTCAGAGTGGCTGGGCTCGGGGTCACCGCTTGGGTGATTATGCACAGCGAGGACCGCGCCACTATTGAGCAGTAGGGCCCTTTTGACCACTTCCCGTGGATAGATGCTGGCGCTGTCTAGGGTGCCGCGAAACAGTTCCTCAAAAGCCAGTACGCGGTGTTGGGCGTCAAGGAACAGTGCACCAAACACTTCATGCTCCCGCTCTTGCAACAGGGTTTGCAGCCGCTCTGCGGCCTCAGTGGTACTGGTGATGGCAGTACCTTTGGCTAGACGCTTGCGGGCAATCTGGTTGGCGATGCGCAGCAGGTCTTGCTCGGTCACGGGTTCGGTGACGACATACGTGCCGGGGCATTCCCCGGCTTTCAGCTTGTGGTAACGCATAGTGGAATTCTCCAAATAAACAAAACCCCGGCACGCATGAAGCATGTCGGGGTTAAAGGTAGAGCGGTTGTTGGTTCACTTTGAGGGGTGTTCAGTTGGCCTTGGTGGCGGCGTCTGCTCCTGCTCCGGCTGTAGGGGCACGCTTCACCGGCATCAGCGCTCCGGGGACCAGTACGTTGAGCGGGATAGCGAGTGCAATAC
Organism: Aeromonas sp. R10-2; assembly: GCF_040908445.1. Taxonomy (NCBI): domain Bacteria; kingdom Pseudomonadati; phylum Pseudomonadota; class Gammaproteobacteria; order Aeromonadales; family Aeromonadaceae; genus Aeromonas; species Aeromonas sp. R10-2. Next base: position 20,542 of record NZ_JBFODS010000040.1, read on the forward strand.
TCAGCCGTTCCGCTAGTTCATAGGCGGGACCAATGGTGTCGTAGTCAGCTACCCAGGTCGCCAGGGCAAGACCGCTGGCCTCCATCGCTCGCAGGTAGACGCTGTAGCCCTGAACCGCCAGGCTACTGCCGCGCACCACTTGCGTCTCCCCCTCTCGATTAATCGCCTCCAGCTCAACGGCTATCGGTTGTTTGGGCATCTTGAGCCTCCTCATGGGGTAAGGGGTCACTCTCTACGCAATAACCGTGATGAATGCAGGTGCGCTGCAGGTTGCTCAGAAAGTCTCCCAGTACACGGGGCTGATCAGAGAACGGGACGGGCCCTGCCTGGCTACGCCAGAAACAGCGGCGCGTGGGATCCACACATATTTCATCTATCGGCTGGCTCATCGTGCGCCAATCCTCGGCATTGGTGAGGGAGAGCAGTTGCCACTGCACCCCAGACCAGCGCAGGTGCAGCGTAACGGTGCGGGCATGGGGGCTATCAGGAGTGAGGTGTAGTAACCAGCGCTGGCCACGGTGGCGCGGTTGTATCTTGGCCTTGGCGGCGACCAGTCCCAACCACTGGCGCGAGGTGTGGGTCAGCGGCAGTTCGTTAGTCATCACACACCTCCTACTCCCCGCTGACCGTGACGGTGAAATACCCCAACTGGGCGTAGCTAATGAAATTGCTCTGCCACAGGGCGAACAGTTCCCGCGCTTCCACGCCGGGCAGTGGTCCCCAGCCCTGCAGATAGTGTTCGTCGCAGGAGAGGTTGAAGTCGAGCTCTTTGCAGAGCTCGGCATCCTGGCCCAGCCCCTGGTAACTGAAGTCGGTGATGTAATCGAAGACCCAGCCGTGCAATCCCCGAATAAGCCGCAACTCTACCGGATGGACGCCACCCGTCTCGGCACTGTAGCCGGGGCTGCGAAAGTTGAAGGTCAGGGTCGAGAGGTCGGTGAGGTCGCGCTGTTGTTCCCGCACGACTTTGCGCAGTAAGTCAGGCAGCTCGGGGGAAATCGGCAGGGCCATCCCTGCCAAGTGAAATGGCATGGTCATCATGGTGTGTCCTTTTGGTATCGAATGTGAGAACCGTTAATCCCTGAACCAGCGCCAAGCGCGGTAGAGGCCGTAGGTGGCAGCCAAGGGTGCCGCCAGCGAGGTGGCCGAGCTACTCAGCAACGTACCGACTGCAGCGGTCACCACAGTCGTTGCTGATGGATTCAGTGCCGTGCTGGTGGCCATGCAAGGCAGGGCCGCAAGGGTAGGCTGCCGAGCCACAGAGTGAAGCGCCTGATGTGCGATACACCCCGTGGCAATCAGCTGGTTAATCTGCTTGCTGTAGTGAAAGCCCTCGATACACCAGAGCACGAAGTGCTCGCAGTTGTTAAAGAGCGTGCTGTAGTGCGCCTCTCCAAGACGGGAGTAAGCGCGGTCGATACTCTCCTCCCGGTTGAACGCTCGTGCGCTATGGTGCTGGATGCGATAACCCCGCCCTTGGCTAAACTCGGCAAGGGTGGCGATAGCTATCTGACCGGAATGTATACCGGCACTGACCCCCTGGTAGTGGATGACCAGATGGTCCCCCAGATAGAGACCGTGGTGCTGGTAACCGGTGCGGGGGGAAACGAGGTGGTCCCCTGATTGCGGTAATGACATGAACCGTTCCTTAAATAAAATGCGGCATAAAACAGAGGGCACCCGAAGGTGCCCTGATGGTGGTGAATGTGTGGAGGCTGGTGGTCAGGACTGCTTGCGCAGCGTCAAGCTGCTGGCATCCCATACCCAGCGCTGACGAGGATTGCCGGGCAGGTCGAGGGTGAAACCGTTGGGTTCGCGGGTCAGCTTGCCTTCGTCGCTGCAGGTACCAAAGGGCTGTGAAAGCATGGTCAGCGCCCCCGTCTGAGCGACCGCGAACTGATAGAGTACCGGGCATGCCACACCGCCACTGTGCAGCTCAAACAAGACCGCCTGCCCATTGGCCAGCGGCAATCGGTGCGTGAGCGTGATGGCGTCATATTCATCGGTGCGCAGCAGTACCTCACCCCCATACCGGATCTCGATGTTGTAATCGTCATTTTTCACGATGGTAAATGACGCGGTACTTGATGCGGCTGACGAGGGTGCAAAGGAGGGTTCGAAGTAACGGCTACCATCCGAGTAGGTCAGCATCATGCCGTTCAGTGAAACCGGCTGGCTGACACTGGGGATGAGCCTTGGCTCATCTTCATCCAGCGGCATCAACATGATGCGTTCCCCTTTCGAGGTCTCTATCCAAAACTGCATGCTGGCGAAATTGAGGGTGCCCTCAACGTTGGCCGGTACCCGTTTAGTGACCGTTGGCACAGTGAACTGGGGCGCCGCCCAGGTCGGTAAAGCAAACAGCGATAACCATGTGCACCACAGTGCCAGTCTGATTTTTTCTGTCATGTCACTCTCCAAACGAGTTATTCAATGGTGTAAGAGGCATTGCCCAGATTGGTGAAGAGGATGACCTCCCTCAATCGGCACGGCTCGGTCATGACCAGCCGCCAGCTTTCGGTGTAATTGAGCTTGAGTGGGAAATGGGTCCCCCCAAGCTGACCACCGATGTCATTGCGCAGCATCACCCGGCAGTCAGAGGGGGCTATACAATTTCCTTGGTGAAAGCGAGGCTCGTCACATTTTGAGAGAGCGCAGCGCCCCTTCTTTGGCGGCTAACATTTTGATGAATTCAGGGGCCCACTTCCTTCCCGTAACAATATCAATAATCGTCCTGTCGCTCATCTTAGGTACGTTATAAATGAGCTTGATGATAAGGCCACCCAAGCTATTGCCATTTATAGTTGTAAGCGTTTTCCAAAGTCCCATATTACCAACCTTCATGATTCAATTTTGACCATTAACATGTGCATCCGATAATCAACTATCTCTGCAAATCAACCAGTAAAGTAATCCGGCTAAAATCGGGTCAATTATAAGTCCGAGAATGAACCAGCCCCAGAATGAGCGTCCGTTACCAGCCGCAACAAATCCCAGTAATAAAGCAAGTCCAACCCAGATCAGGACTAATGGCATGAGGAGTCTCCTGTAATGTGTAAATGGCAAAAGAAAGCCGGGCCGATAAGGCGAATCTATCGGGTAGGCGAGACATTCGAGTAATGTCAGTGGGAGTGCTGGATCGATAACCAGACTCAGTCAACAAAGTGGCCAGAGGTGAGATCGTGTCGAACTCCTTTCGATGTTGGGGTGACTACTTCACTAAATTAGATCTAATGAGGTGACCCTCATCCCAAAGGGTCCTTAATGTCAATAAGTCCATGGCCAACCATACAGGTTGACTGGAGGACTTATGACAGACATCAACTTTGACGATCTAGCCAAAAGCGTCGGTAAAGCGATTGGACGGCAACGCCAACAAGCGGGACTGACCCAGGATCAAGTCGCAGAGCACCTGGATATCGGGATGGAAGCGGTCTCTCGGATGGAGCGGGGAAAAGTGGTGCCTACCGTGGTGCGGTTGGCAGAGCTCGCCCAGCTGTTTGAGTGTGAGCTTGCAGACTTCCTGCGTGAGACCAGCAACCGCCCCACCGAACAAGGCATTGTGCTCAGCCAACAGTTGGCTAAGCTCGATACAGAGGACAGAGCGCTGGTGCTGGAGGTGGTAGATAAGCTGGTGGCACGATTGGCCCCTTAACAGCTCGCAGTGCGCATCTGTGACTGACTGACACCCGATGCCAGGGTCAATAACTTGGGAGGCCGTAATGGCGCTCCCAAGCAGCTTCACAGCGATATCTGTTTACTCTCCCTTGATAATATCTATCTGAGTTCCTTTTCAATCAGACCGACAGAACAATAACCTAGGTCTGCCAAGGCGAGGTTGGCGTGATGGTCTCTCCATACGCCCGAAGGTCCGACGACCAGCTGGCAATACCGCCAATATTTGCGTATCCAGCTTGGTCAGATAACTCAGCGCATTAATCAGGTTTATGCGCTTGGTTGTATCGCTGTAGTGGACCATCCCAATACCATCAGTTCCCCATTCCCGATATTCCTCCCGCCTGACCTGACAATTGAAATAGCTCCCGTTATTGTCGGACATATCTTCCCATACCTCTCCCAGCGCTATACCCAGCGAGATATCTCGTTGGTGAACTGCCCCATTAAAAATGAACGTAATGTGGGTATGGAAACGTCTATCAACACCGAACTCCAGTTTCCAGATATAGCCTAACAGAGCGGGATATTTGTTCTGTACTCGACGAAGGTAACAATTCCGATCTTCCGTCACGAGGTCTAACGTGAGCTGGTCGTAGTAGTCTTCGTGATAGCCGATATCCAATCGGATGACTAATAGCTTGGCATGCTGGTCGAATAGGCTATTAACATACGTCGCTATACTGAGCTGATTGCGGTTCTTAGCGCGTTTGAGGTTATTGAGGCGCTTACGGTGCGCCTTACTCTTGAACTCTCTTAGAAACGCATACAGCGCGTTATTAATATCCCTGGCTAATTCGTCACCGACATCACTATCGAGATATCGCTCATGGATGAGATGCAATCCATAAACCTCTCGCATATGCGTTAGGAATAGCGCTACCGTTGGATGCGCTGACGATACCTCCTCATGACAATAAAAATAATCACATACGGTATCCAACGCATTAAAGAGTTTGGTTGATAGCCTACGACCAATGCAAGTAATGCGTGACTTACCTGGGGCTGAATAAACAGCCCTGACAATAGGAAGCGCTGTATTTTGGAGTCGGTCTGTTAAGGTTAGGATATCTAATAGCCTGACTGAATTAAACATGAAGGCCTCGCTTAGGCAGGAGTAACCCTACGCTGTGTGATAGACACACGCGTATATAGGGGCGATTGGTGGAGTGGTATTGGCTAACTATGCTGGTGGTAGCATGACCACCACATGGGAGTGGTGTAATGGTACTCGATAGTGGTTATTGGTTGTATATGGGTGGCTGTACATAGCGTAGGAATAGTATTGAATAGAAGTAATGTTTAATGAATGGTAGTGATATCAAATAATAAATATACCTAAACGTGATACGCATGCCTTACCTACGAAAACGCCAAAAACATATATAAGAAGGCATGGCTATTTCCCTAACCCATGAGCCTATCAAGGCATGATTTATAACACTGGAAGTTATGGAGCTCACTAGGGATGGAAAAAATGTATTCAAGACTGGCTGCGATGAATAAGCCAGCTATCAACATCGTGTTCAAACCAACCAATAGAGGACTGACCTATCTTGAAGGGTTTGGGGAATGTCTCGTCATAACGAGGGGACTTGGGATTAAGCCAGTCATAGATAGTAGACCTAGACATGCCAATCTTGTTGATGAGGTCTTTGATGCGCAGGACTTTGATGGTGTTGTTCATGGTGTACTCCTGATGATGTAGTGGGTTGTTTCATCAGAAGAGCGGGCCAGTGAAAAAAAAGATGGTAGTTCAGCGAGCTGAGTGGTCATGATGCCAAATACAAGTATGTGCCTTCATATTGGTAGCTTTCTATGGTTTGGAATGGTCACCCTCTCGGTGCACATAGGTAGCGATAGCCGGAGTAGTAGCCATAGGTAGGAGCATGCACATAGCCCATGGAGAATGAGTGAAAATTCAGATGAGCTTCGCTTTGCCATGCAAAGTCACTTCCCATGTTAAGTGTGATCATGGTTATGTACCGTGATTTTTAGCTAAGTGTGCGAATCGGACATCTAGAAGTCCGCCATTTTACTTCTTTGCATTTTTATCGTGATATTCAGCCGGAGTTATGGTTATTTGATAGACAAGCGGGAATTCAGATAATAAGTGCGACACTCATGGATGAATGGCGAGAGGTGGCCAACTGCTGATTGGTGGTACCCTTCTGCTCGCCAAAGTAAAAGCAGTATCACCATGAGCTATCAGCAGTTGACCGAGGGGCAACGATACCAGTTATCGGTGCTTCGCGCACAGGGGATGTCCATCCTTGCCACCGCACGCGCCATTGGCGTTCATCGCTCCACCCTCTACCGGGAGCTGCGTCGTAACGCCGGGCCGCAGGGCTACCAGCCAGACAATGCGCATCAGCACGCCACCCACCGACGGGCCAGTGCGGCCAAATCTCGGCTATCTGCCGATGTCATCCAGTTTGTCGAGCTGACACTCGCCTGGTGGTGGAGCCCGGAGCAGATA